>JAZUHV010000050.1:0-3241 GCA_045641925.1 Butyrivibrio sp. | reverse complement strand
TAATACAAAGCGAATCTGTCCGCCAATCATTTTTTTGTCAGATTTTGAAGTGATTACAATTTCTTCTGGTGTCATACCATTAACCGTTATTGGGAATCCATAATCCTTGAATATTTGAACTGCGTTAAGGTAATCTTCTTCGGAAATATATTTACGTTGTTTTGATAAACTCATAGCGCAAATCATTCCTAAAACAACACACTCGCCATGATATAAGGTGAATTTGGAAAGTTTTTCAATTGCATGACCAAGAGTGTGTCCAAAATTCAAAAGCATACGATCGCCTTTTTCCTTCGGATCTCTTTCCACAACATCACGTTTAACCTTACAGCTTTCATAAATGGTCTCTTCCATTGCATCCAAATCGCATTGAAGCATTTTCTCGCGATTCTGCGTCAAAAATTCTAAAAATGACTTATTCTTAATATATGCATGCTTAATGACTTCGCCAAAGCCGGAAATATATATACGACGGTCTAAAGTTAATAAGGAACTCATATTCATGTATACAAGTCTAGGCATATGGAATGCACCAACCATATTTTTATATGCATCAAAGTCCACACCGGTTTTACCGCCAATACTGCTATCGCACTGAGCCAATAAAGTGGTAGGAACCTGAACAAAATCGATACCTCGTAAATATGTTGCAGCTGTGTATCCTGTTAAATCTCCAACAACACCGCCTCCAAGCGCAAGTAATATATCCTTGCGCTCAAAATGTGCAAGGATAAGTGCTTCATATAAATCGCGAACGGTATTTAACGTTTTATTCTCTTCTCCAGCAGGAAAAACAAAGTCAGTTACAACTACATTTTCACAAGCCAGCAAAGCATTTTTGACGTCCTCTAAATGATACTTTGCAACATTAGAATCCGTTACAATACATATTTTTCTATTATTTAATCCTAATGAGTTTAACTCATCTGCAAGCTTGTTCCAATTCTGCTCAATTAAAATATCATAAATTGGTTTTTCGTCCATATGAATTGTTAATCGTCTTGACATATAAACACTCTTCCTTATACAAATTTATCGATTTTCGCAATCATTCGTCCTTTACGAGTAGTTCCAGAAACTTCACAAAAGCGTATTTTCCCTAACCCTCTAACAGATATCAAATCATCCGCATGTAAATTATATGCATTGGTCGTGATACATTTACTATTTACAAAAACCTTTCCCTCTTCAATGTAGGATATAATATGATTTCTGGAAATATTAAATCCAAGCGCCAAAATTGCATCCAAACGAACAGATGCAACCGAACCTTCCATATGTTCAACTTTTGGTTCGAAGATAAATTCGGACAAATCAACTTTTGAAATAGAAATCGGCGTATGCTTCACTGAGGTTAGCTGATCCATGATATATTTACTCATGGATTTAAGACAAAATAAATATGCGCCATCTTTTTCAACTGCCAAATCTCCAATTTGTTCGCGCTTAATCCCCAGGCTCATAATAGCACCCAAATAATCCCTATGAGTAAGTTGTTCATAAGATTTATTTGACATGCATCGAAATTTTAACAATTCAATAGGTGAATCGGCTTCGAACCCATCATACGGAACAAATAATATGCATTTGCGTTCGGATAAACTATAACCACCCATTAGTTCATAACTAACGGGTGGCAATTCTCTCAATATAGTCTGAAATATGCTTTGGCTATTCAAATCAAGAAAATCCGAATGAGTAGGGATATCTCGCTGATAGCACATATTCGCTAATTCAAGCAAACGATTTTTAATGCGAATTTCGTCCTGTGTCATTAGAAATTATTACCTGGATGAAAGCCTAAATCATTGGTACTGATTAATTCCTGGAAATCTCCGGAAATGTCAACACTTTCTGGAGTCACAATGAAGATATAGTTAGCAACCTTCTGTAAATTACCACGAATGGAATAGCAGGAACCAGAGGTAAAATCAATAATTCTTTGGGCAAGATTTACATCAATTCCTTCCAGGTTTAATACAACTGCTTTACCATCTAATAAGGTATCCGCAATTTCTCTTCCATCTTCAATATTTGTTGGTTTAAATACACAAACTTCCATACCATTTCCTTTGTTATAACGTACAACTTTATTGGATGCAGCAGCTCTAGCAACTGGCTTTGGCTTTGAAACTGGCTCTGGTTTATCTTCCTCTTCACGAGAAGGACGAGCAATTCTGCCAATTCCTTTGGATTTTTTCGGTGCAGGTGCTACTTCTTCCTCATCATCCTCATCATCATCCAATTCTTCCTCTAAATCATCATCATAATCATCATCGGAAGATAATCTCATCTTATCTAAAAGACCATCAAAAATGCTCATCATCTATCTCCTTTATCTGCTATAATCTCTTGCGCCGAAAATGGCGGTCCCAACACGTATATGTGTAGCACCTTCTTCAATCGCAACTTCAAAATCTCCTGTCATACCCATGGACAGAAAATCCATAACAACATTATCGTAGTTTTTTGACTTTAAGTCAATCCATAATTCACGAAGTGAACAGAAATATTGACGATTTGACTCTGCATTTTCTGTATATGGCGCACTCGTCATAAATCCACGAATACATACACCTGGGAGTTTAGAAATTTCCTTAACAGCAGACTCTGCTTCATCCAATCGAAAGCCAAATTTTGATTCTTCATTTGCCACATTAATTTCCAGTAAAATATCCATTGAAAGCTGATGCTTTACTGCCTCTGAACTAATCTGTTCTGCCAGTCGAATCGAATCCACTGAATGAATCATAACTACTTTATCGATAATATATTTTACTTTATTACGTTGTAAATGTCCGATCATGTGCCACTTAATATCCTTTGGCAATTGATCATATTTATCGACAATTTCCTGAACATAATTCTCGCCAAACTCTCGTACGCCAGCCTCATAAGCCTCTAAAATGTCAGAGCACGGCTTTGTTTTGCTTACTGCAAGAATATGCAAATCACTTGCGGCCTTCTCTGAGCGATTTGATGCGGCCTGTGCACGGTTATGAATCGATTTTAAATTTTCCTGAATGGACATTAATTTCTCCTAATCTAGTCAATAATTTCGTTTTCTTTTAAGGAACGATGATCCAAAACAATGTGATCATAAACAGCCAAACCATAATTGGTACCACGTTCTACAATATGATACTCATCGTTAGAATCCAGAATATTTACAATTTTAAATAACGCATAGCCTTTATTTACACAATAAGCACCATAACGTTCGCCAATTGTTCCAATCATA
>JAZUHV010000049.1:0-3631 GCA_045641925.1 Butyrivibrio sp. | reverse complement strand
GCTCCTACTCTGGATGATGTGCCTAACCTTCCTGCCGCCGGTTCTAAAGAGGCACGCCTGTTAGAAAAAGAGGCGCAGGCTGCCAAAAGAAAACGTGAAAATGCGCAGGCAAAAATCGAAGCCCGTATTGAAGAGATTGACGAATTGTTGGCAGCAATCGATGAGGAGTTAACGAAAGAAGAAATCTTTTCCAATGTCGAAAAACTGACAGAAATCGGCAAAAAGCGCGAAGAACTATTAGAAGAACAGAATCAATTATATGATGAATTGGAGGACTACTTGTAGTCCTCCATTTTTATGGTACTAGTTTTCGAATGCCTGGAATTTTCTTCATCACAAACAGAATGCCAATGGAAATTGACAAAACAATCCATGGTTGAATCAGACGATATGAAAGCCATCCTCCATCAAATCCAGGAATCAGTCTTGGATAGATGTGCCACTGAAGCAAGTCCAAAACAAAGAAATGCACCAAATAGATGCCATAGGTATATGGCGCGATAAAACGAACCACCCTGCCCCATCCAGTGCTCATTACTTTTCCCAACCGTTTTTTCACGAGCACAAAGATGCCGACAGAATACATCACACAAGTAGGATTCCAATAGCCCGTAAACAAATCCGAAAAGGTGCCCATAGCACGACTGGCAAACATATTGCCAAAAAAATGCAAGGCAATACCAAAAAGTCCCACGCCATACAGGATGCATTCTGTACGAGTAGAAATCTCATTACTATCCAATAAATACCCAATCAGCACATAGAGCAATGCTGTTCCTGCTACATTCAGTCGAACTGGCCATGCAATAGAAAGCCCAGAAAGATTAATTAGAAACGGTCCCAGACTATTCAATGCAAATCCTGCAATAGCAAGATACGTAAACACCCCTTTGCGCCTTTCTTTAGCGACAGCCGAAAAAAGAGGCATCGTAAGGTACGCAGCAAACAAATACAGGAAAAACCAGTAATAATCTACTGCCTCCGTATTCATGATTATATTGTAGACAACTAATGGTGTCAGTTCACTTATAGCAAACATTCCGGTCATAATGCGATATACCAGACCAATCACACTCCACGCCAAAAAAGGAACCACTGTTTTTACAAATCTTTTTTTGAAAAATTCCTTCGTGGAATATCTATCCCGATAATCCATTAAATTGGCCCCGGATATCATAAAGAAAATTGACACAGCGTAATAAAAAATCACTTCAATTACATTAGCAGAAAACCACTTGTAATTTGGCCTGTAAATAAAAAATGTCAAATTAACATGTAGCCAGATTACGGCAATTGCTGCCATTACGCTCAGTAATGTCATATATTCTTTCTTTTTCGATGATTGTTGCTCTCCCATTCTTTTCATTTCGTCCCATCACCTAAAATGATAGTCGAATGCATTCCTTTCCCAAACTAGTTCCTGATATTTCTACCCAATCTTAGTTCTGAATATACGTAATCATTCCAGGCCCCAATCCAGTCGTTGGTCTTGCGGTAAATCCGTTATGTAAATAGAATTCCTCGCGGCCCTTTGCACACATCAGACAGAGCATCATCCGCGTGCCTGGTTCTGTAATGGAGCGCACATATGCGGTCAGCATATTCAAAATCTGACTGCCAATCTTCTGGCCCTGTGCTTCCGGAATCACAACCAGATCCTGAATGTAGGAAACCACCCCACCATCTCCGATTACGCGTCCCATTCCTACCGGAATTCCATCGCGGTATACCACAACTGTATACAAAGCATGATCTAAGGCCATCTTTGCCTGGCGTTTGGAAAGCTGCACCCAGCCCACCTTTTTCCGTAAGGTTAAATATGTTGTTACATCCAATTCATTTTCTTTAAAATCAAGCATCTTTTTCATCCCCTTATGAATGACTTGAAAAAAGACAGGTGTCATCACACCTGCCTTTTAATGTAGCCCAATTATTCAAACAATGCAAGTAGCTCACTTACAGAATGGTATTGTTCTTGTCCGGAACCATACCAAGAGAAATGTTCAAGTTTCCATTACGGCAACGAAGTGCATCAATGAAATCCTTCTCCTTGGTTTCGTCTTTTACATTTACAATATAGGTCAATTCAAACAAAGAACCCATGTTGGTAGTCTTAACATTCTTCAGCTTACAAGAGGTGGTATATTCCTGAAACAAATCGTCAAATATGCCATTGTAATTCAGATTCTCCGGGATAGAAATCTTTAACTGCTTCTCGGTATTCTTGCTCTCCCCGAACTTTGTTTTGCAAAGAACAAGCAGTAAAACACAGACAATGACTGCTGCAATTGCGCCAAACAGAATGTAACCTAGGCCACAGGCAAGTCCCATTGCCATCACAAAGAATACAACAGCAATATCCTTTCCGGAACCCGGAGCACTACGGAAACGTACCAATGCAAACGCGCCTGCCAAGGATAATGCTCTGGCGGTAGAGGAACCGATTAACATAATTACGGTCGCCACAATAACCGGAAGCAATGCAATTGCTACAACAAAATCCTTATGGTAGCTGTTCTTCTTAGAGGTAAACATATACAGTAATGCGATGATAACGCCAAACACAACCGCTGCGCCTAAGCAAATCATAGCAGGTACTGCCTGAATGGTGGTGTCTGTCGTTGTTATGATGGATTGAAACATAGATTAATTCTCCTTACTCATATTTATTTGCAATAGTTTTTTAAATTCCGTTCCATATTTGGAAAAAGATGTCTGGTAAATGTGATTCTCAGACAAGACATCCACAAACCATTGCGGGAGCGCATTTAAGACCTTGATCTCCATAACATACATTCCCGGTGGTAGCAGCTGCTCGCCATAGGGGCCCATGCCAAGTTCTAAGTCATACCGCCTCGTCTGGATATTATCATCAAATGTCAGTCGGATGGAATCATCCTCTTTTGCAAAGAAGGCACGGCGGTCATAGGAAAGATACAGTTTCGGAACCAGCTGATAAAATTCCTTCAAATAGTCAATTTCTCTTAATACCTGTCTGTTAACCTTTGGATTCTCGGGAGGCTTATTCTCCGTCATATAGGCCATCGCTTCCGCATAGGTCAGCTTAATGCGGCGCTTATTCACAATACCACGGTACTTCTTCTTAATTTCCACAAACGTGGTACTCTCCGGCTGCGGTGTACCATAGGTTCGCATGCGAACCTTTTCCTTATAGACCGGTTTCTCAATACTGTGACGAATCAGACTATCCTGTTCCGTGTCATAATAGATATTTGCAATGGTGTATTTTCCGCCGTTCTTACAGTGAGCATCCTCTTCCATATATTGGGATATTACCGCGAGGACAGCCTGATACTGCTCTTCATTTATCAGAAACTTTTTTTCGTAGCGGTTGAAAACTTCGATCGCCAAGTTCGGCTTCCTCCTTCTCAATTGATGCATTGATTGTCCACTAATTTTGTGTAAATTCTGTGAACGAACCGTGAAAATTTACCATTTTCTTTTTGATTATATAAGAAGCCCGACTATTGTTCCATATATTTTTTAGAGATGAAATATGACTTTTTTTCATATTTTTTGAAACAGGGGTAAACTTTCCTATATATAGGGCCGATAAAATTATATTCAACACAGGGAATCACAGATTTGTCACCACAATATCTTGTGTTTT
>JAZUHV010000048.1:0-6166 GCA_045641925.1 Butyrivibrio sp. | reverse complement strand
CTTGCCGCATTCAGCATTTTCTGCAATCCAATCTGGTTCATTGCAAAGATCAATACTCCATAAGTAATCATTTTTGTCGTAACGCTTTACAAACGGAATCACGTAATTATCAACATAAGAAGCGGTTTTGGCAGAAGATTGCACCAGACTTCTCCATTGCTCCGTAGTTTTATGGCCGTCCTTGAAGTGATCGAAGGAGATGAGAGTAGCCATGACATAAATCTGATGCTTTTTAGCTAATTCAAAGAAGGAATCCAAGTCCTTCCAGTGCTTTTCAGTGGCACCAGTTACCATGCCATTTTCATCCATGGTAATTCCAACGGTTCCATCGCAGGTAATCCATACGCGTACAGAATTTGCACCCGCATTATGCAAATCACCGAACAATTTGTCCCACTTGGACTCGACATAATTACCGCCAAAGTCGTTCCAATTGTCCCAAGGTGTATTACCACCGCTCATCCAAATCTGAGAGCCGTCAACCATAAATTTATCGCCCTCGATGTAAACGCGTGTCTTGGAATTGCCACCTTGTGCGGCATTGCTCTGGCAACCGGTTGCAAAAAGACATGCCAGCATAACAATAGATAACAGAAGCGAAAGAATACGTAATTTCTTTTTCATAAAAGTCTCCTAATCATACTAATTCTAGTTTAAATTTCACGAAGAATCATAACATTTCCTCAAAAAAAGCGGTACGGGACAATTTATTTACGGAACATAGAAAAAATTAGCGTTTTGGGAAGGTGAGAGGCCTTGCCGATTATTTCGCTAAATCTAAGTTTAACGAAATAATATGTGCCAAAACGCATATTTGCAAGCGTATTTTCAAAATTTTATATAAATTTAAGGAATTATCTAAATATATGACACATCTGTATGATAAAGTAAGATGAAAATTCATATTTGGGAGACAACATCATGCAGGGGATTAAGACAGCTATTGTAGTGGGAACAGGTGCAGGTGGTGCAACAATCGCAAAAGAACTTCAGGGCAAATATCAGGTAACGATTCTGGAGGCAGGAAAAGAATTTAAACCGTTAAATATTTCGGTAAACTCCCTGGCTAAATACCGTAAGACCGGATTATTCTTTGATGAGCGGCTGGTTCGGATTTTGGTCCCGAATATGCATGTTGAGAAATCCCAGGAAATCACATTGGCACGTGGAATTGGATTGGGTGGAACGACTACAATTTCTGCTGGAAATGCAATCCGATACGATGGATCGTTAAAAGAAATTGGTATAAATCTGGATGAGGAATTCGATGAATTGTCCAAGGAACTTCCGGTATCGACCAACCATCAAAAAAGATGGGCCAGACCAACAAAAATGCTTTTTTCCGTTTTTGAAGAATTGGGCCTGAACCCTGAACCATTGCCAAAATTCGTTGATGCAGACAAATGCATCAATTGTGGACAATGTGCCGTGGGCTGTGCAAAACGCGCCAAGTGGGACACACGATACTGGGTCGATGACGCGGTACAAAACGGCGCAACGCTTGTTACAGGTTGTAAGGTGAAAAAACTGATTATTCAGGATGGTAAGGTAACCGCTGTAGAAGGACGTATTGGAGCCAGAAAGGTTCGATACACTGCAGACATCATTATTCTTGCGGCAGGCGGTCTTGGCACACCTGTAATATTATCTAATTCCGGAATTGAATGTTCAGACACACTCTTTGTCGATCCATTGATTTGTGTGGGTGGCGAAATCCCTGGATTTCATCAGGACCGACAGCTACTTATGCCATTTGTCAGCCAGCAGGATGGCTATATTCTTTCACCATATATGGATTATTTAAGCCAGTTTTTTGACAAAAGATGGCGTAAACCTATGGATTCCATTGTCAGCATCATGATTAAAATGGCCGATGAGGAAATTGGTACAATCAATGGTAAGAAAATTGATAAAAAAATGACGGAAAAGGACAATGCCCGTCTGAATGAGGCAATCCAAAAGGGACACGAAATTTTGACGCGCCTTGGTGTGCCAAAGGAGAAACAATTTGTTGGAAAACTTGGTGGAGGGCACCCGAGTGGTATGCTTCCGCTCACAGAACAAGAAAAGGATACATTACACTCTCCTATCCTGCCAGACAATCTTTATGTGGCAGATGCTACCATTTTGCCGAAGGCCATGGGAAACCCGCCTATTTTGACAATTATGGCATTGGCGAAGCGAATTGCTAAGCTTGTGTAATGTTTAGAACAATAAAATGTGAAATCAGTCGGTTAAGGAGGATAATGACTATGAATGAGACCTTAAAGGTATTAGAAACCCGAAGAAGCTGCCGTGCTTTTGTTCCAGACCGTATGGTATCGGATGATGATATCAATGCAATTGTGAAGGCTGGTACATACGCAGCAACAGGCATGGGAAAACAGAGCCCAATTATTATTGCTATCACAAATAAAGAGGTTCGCGATGAACTGTCTGCTATGAATGCAGCAATTATGGGTGTAGATGTGGACCCGTTTTATGGGGCTCCTGTGGTGCTGGTAGTCCTTGCAAATACCGAAATTGGAACGTACAAGTATGATGGCTCTCTTGTTATGGGAAATATGATGAATGCAGCCGCAAGCCTTGGACTTGGAAGTATTTGGATTCATCGTGCAAAAGAAGAATTTGAATCTGATTACGGAAAGGCATTGCTTGCCAAACTTGGTATTGAAGGCAATTATGAAGGAATTGGCCACTGCGTGATTGGTTACGAGGCATTTCCTGCCCAGGAAGCTGCTCCTAGAAAAGAAAATTATGTATATTATGTTCGCTAAATTTAGAGGATCAATTCCCTAAATATTTTCCAGGTTCCGTACATATCTACATACAGAATATCTTCACTAGCATCTCTGTAAACTTCGGCACCAACTTCAATATGTGCAGCGTGTAAATCCTCCTTCGGGAAACGTGCAGGATCATCCGCTATGATGGTCCCCAGCAGTTTGCTTTCTGCTGGTGGTGCTTCCACAGAATCACTGGACTCGTAATAAAGCTTTCCGTCGCTATAAACAGACACACGTTGAACCTCATTGTTTGGATAGCCCGTTGGGCTGAGGTCTGCTTCTTGTTTGCAGCCAACCATGCCGATGACCAAAATTAACGATAAAAAAGAAATAAACCAAACTTTTTTCACGCTCTACCCCACCATTCTTAGTTTGATTTCTTAAACACCACAAAGCGTTTGCTAAACCAACCAGTGTTCAATAATAAATAAATTTCTGTATCATTTTCCGGATTGATGTAAATCTCTCCTGATGCTTCAAAATCAGACACAAATTCGCAGTCATTTTGCGGTTCTTCACCATTAACGCGAACAATATCACCATATTTTAACCACTCTTCAGGGATTTCAATATTAATTTTTTGGTTGTACATCTTCTCCCATTCGTAAATTTCCCCATGAACCATTATGGAGGCTTGGGCCGTGCCGCTTCCAGTTGGTGTCATGCTAGAAGTTGGCACGGGGCAATTCCCAGAAACTGGAAAGATTCTATACACCAATCCAGTCTGGAATATAGTAATGACTAAAACCGCTGCAGCAACCAATCCGCCCGTGATAGGAAGAATTCTTTTAATGATGGCTGGTATGGGCTTAGCGTTATTTACATCTTCAATCAGTTCATCATCTACTTCACCTAGCTGTGATAATAAATCGATGGCATCCATTAATATCCCTCCTCTTCTAATTTTTTACGCAATTCATTTCTGATTCGGAATAGCATGGATTTTACCTTGCTTTCCGAAAATCCAAATTTGTTCGAGATATCCGAAATGGAATACAAATACCAATATCTTGCCAAAAACACTCGACGCTCAGTACGCGGCAATTTTTTAACAAAATTGTTTAAGATCTCCTGTAGTTCATGCTGTTCAGCCGTTGATTCAACAGAACCACGCCAAGAGAGGCACTCTTCCAACTCATCCAGTGCATAGACAATCTCTCCATTGCCACGCTTTTGGGCACCATTTTTCCTCCATAGATCAATAGAGAATCGACGCGTGATTTTCCCTAAGAACGTGGACAGGCGATTTGGCCGATGCGGTGGCATGGCTTCCCAGGCAGCATTGTAAGTATCATTCACGCACTCCTCGGCATCTTCGCGGTTTGTCACGATATGGTAAGATACCTGATAAAGGTAATTCCCGTATTTTGAGGCAGTTTCCGAGATGGCATTCTCTTTTCTTTGCCAATATAAATCAATGATTTGAGAATCTTCCATCTGTTCACCTCCCTTTTTGTTATTGGAAATACTCTTTAATGATATACACGTAAAATAATTCGTTTCGTTGTATGGATTAAGAATTATTCTTCATCGGGTGCCTGACCATCGTGAGCCAGCCACTTACATTCGGTCATTTCCATATTTGTAAAGGTTGCTTTAAAGGATGAATCCTCAGGACTGCAGGCATAAATACCAAACTGAATCTCATCCACAGCCTTATACATGTGGCAAATTCGCATCTGCTTATATGTTTTACCGTCTTCTGAGCATTCGATGCAGTAATCATCCTCTCTTCTGCTGAATCTATACCACATGGACTTTACTCCGGCATCGATCTCAGTTGTAGCCCAATCAGAATAGCCATTATTTGTCGCTACACTTCCCAGATGTTGGAAAGTATCATTTTCATATTCAATGGATCCCTTTAGCCAATTTTCACTATCCAGATACATCACAACACCACACTGGTCAAAGCGCGCCTTGCTTTCAAATTCCGTCCTCACTACAAATGAAAAGAATTTTTCGCCTGTAGTAATCTGTAATACGGGTGCGTTATCATTTCTAAAATGATAATAGGTACGCTGCCATAAATCTGTATGTGGATTGGTAATGATTTCAATCTTATCCTCTGAAATAGAAAATTCTTTAGGCTCTCTTGTCCATTTCCACTGTTCTTTACTTATTTTCATGCTTCCGCCACACTCCATAACAAGTTTTTTATTCACCTATATTATAAACTACATGAATGTAAAAAGGGACAAAAAATAAGACCGTGTATGAGATTTCATACACGGTCTTAATATGCGTTTTATGAATATTGTTATCTGAGCATTTTGTCAGGATTGATTTTTACTTATAGCTGCTTAAGTAAGCATCCAATAAGTCTGGGAAGTAAATCATCAGGCCTCTACGATTAACCATACCGAAGTTTTCTTCTCCAACATTGATTCCGCCATTATCCCAAAGAACACAGGACATCTTGAAGGTCGCAGCCTTTGAGGTGTAATCCTTTGCCCAAGCAATACGAGCAGCGTCATTGCCCTTATTGGTAGCACCAAATTCATCGATGACAATGCCATAGCCCTTCTGAACGAAGGTATTGTTCAATCTCTGCATAAAGTTTAATTCACCAACACGGGTACCATCCCAATCCTTGTAGCCATTTGCGTTCATTGCAAAGTCATAAGGGGTGTATGCATGTACAGAAATTAAAATACGGTTAGATGGATCATTTGGAATGGAAAATGCATCATTTAATGCAAATTCAGGATTTCCAGCATAAGAACCAACCAATAAGTAACGCTTCTGATTGTAATCGCTCTTATTGTCACGAACAGCATCTACGAAAACCTGATTTAACAGGCAAATCTGTCTAATTGCAGCTACGCCCTTTGCATCGTTCTGATTGAACCACCACTCAATATTGGTGCCGGACAATCTAGGCTCGTTCATGCCCTGGAAAATTAATCTCTCATCATAATCCTTGAATTCTTCTGCAATCTGAGTCCAAATGGTAGCAAGATACTTAATTGCGTTCTCTGAATTCTCAGCAGATGGATAATAATAATCATTATCGTGGTGAGAATTTAAGATTACATAAAGACCTGCGTCCAAAGACCAGTCTACAATTTCCTTAACACGAGCCATCCACTCTGCATCGATCTTATAATTTTCATCGGTGTGGTTTGCCCATGATACAGGAATACGAATGCTTGAAAAGCCGGATGCTTTAATGAATTCAATCATTTCTTTGGTTGTGGTTGGCTGGCCCCAAGAATTTTCAGAGGTCAGGGAGTTCTTCTCTCCACCATTTGCATCCAAAGTGTTACCAAGATTCCATCCAAGCTTTAAGCTGGCTGCGAAATCTACGGAATTTTCAGCAATCGGCAGCTTGCCATTGGAAGATGGAGTGTTTGAATTGCCACCATTGCCTGCGCCTG
>JAZUHV010000047.1:0-3443 GCA_045641925.1 Butyrivibrio sp. | reverse complement strand
TCTCATGAGAACCTCCAAAAATTATACTCTTTCGGCAATCAAATCGCCCATGCGATCGGTGCCTACCAAGGTCATTCCCTCAGACATAATATCCGTTGTACGATATCCTTCCTTCAGAACCTTCTGCACTGCCGCTTCAATAGCATCTGCGGCCTCGTCCATATCCAAGGAATAACGAAGCAACATCGCTGCTGAAAGAATGGTTGCAATCGGATTCGCTACATTTTGTCCGGCAATATCCGGAGCAGAACCATGGGATGGCTCATATAAACCAAGCTTTGTCTTACCTAAGCTTGCTGATGACAACATACCAATGGAACCGGTAATCATACTTGCCTCATCGGACAAAATATCACCGAACATATTCTCAGTCAGAATAACGTCAAACTGGCCCGGATTCATTACAAGCTGCATTGCGCAATTATCTACAAGCATGTCGGTATAAGTAACTTCCGGATAATCCGCAGCCACTTCCTTTGTAATCTTTCTCCAAAGTCTGGAGGAATCCAAAACATTTGCCTTGTCCACAGAGGTAACAATCTTACGACGCTTCATGGCAATTTCAAAAGCCTTAATGGCAATTCTTCTGATTTCGTTTTCATTATAAGTTAATGTATCAACGGCGGTCATCACTCCATCAATTTCCTCTGTGTGACGCTCACCAAAGTACAAACCGCCGGTCAATTCTCTCATAATGACCATATCAAAGCCATCCCCAATAATTTCTGGCTTTAATGGGCAGGCATCCTTCAATTCATCATATAAATAAGCAGGTCTCATATTAACGAAAAGTTCAAGGTCCTTGCGGATTTTCAAAAGTCCGGCCTCAGGACGCAGATTTGGAGCCACATCATACCACTTGGAGTTTCCAACCTTACCGCCTACAGCGCCTAAAAGCACTGCGTCAGAAGCCTTTGCTACAGCTACGGCTTCATCGGTTAATGGAACGCCGCAGGCATCAATGGAGCAACCGCCCATTAGGATTTCGGTATAGTCAAGGCTGTAACCATACTTCTGTCCCGCTGCATCTAAAACCTTCTTAGCTTCTCTTACAATTTCTGGTCCTATTCCATCGCCTGGAATGACCGTTACTTTAAAATTCTTCATAGTTCTACCTCTAAATTTAAGCATTGATGATATTATATATAAGAATTCCGTGAAAAACAAGGTGAGCGTTTAATCAACTTCATTGATTAAATTTAACATCTCTAAAAAGCAATAAAACACCCCTCTGAATATTCAGAGGGGTTGTATCACACCAAAACTTACGCTTTGTCGCCTTCTGCCTTCTCAATCTCAACAATGGCGCTCTTCTGCATTGGAATGCGGCAGTTCTTGTTATTACCAAATTCAACAATAACTACATCCTCTGCAATATCAATAATGGTTCCATAAAAACCAGAGGTGGTTAAAACGGTATCACCATTCTCCATGGAATTCATCATTTCTTCCTGCTTTTTCTTCTGCTTTCTCTGTGGTCTGATGGCAATGAAATACATCAAAATACCGAAGAATGCAATATATGCAAGAATCATCCACCAGCTTCCGCCAAGACCGCTTCCTGCGTTTTCTGCTCCTTCAGCTCCCTGAGCAGGACCACATGCTAACATTAAAATCAAATTACTCATTTTGATTGCCTCCCTGTAAATCTTCTAATGACTTTTTCTTGAAATCGCTATATCTTCCTTCTTCAATTGCTGCTCTGATTTCTTCCATAAGATGATTGTAATAATACAAATTATGAAGAACACAAAGACGCATTCCTAACATTTCCTTTGCCTTTAACAGGTGTCTGATATAAGCTCTACTGTAATTTCGGCATGCAGGACATCCACAACCGATTTCAATTGGTCTTAAATCCTTCTCATACTGCTGATTGAACAAATTCAATTTGCCAAAGTGCGTATATACATGACCATGACGGCCATTTCTGGAAGGATAAACACAATCAAAGAAATCGATACCTCGGTCCACACCTTCAATAATATTCGCAGGGGTACCAACGCCCATCAAATACAAAGGCTTGTCCTTTGGCAGATGCGGTTGCACCGCATCGATGATACGATACATCTCTTCATGGCTTTCACCAACTGCCAAACCACCAATTGCATAGCCATCCAAATCCAGTTCCGCAATGCGTTTCGCATGCTCAATTCGAATGTCATCATAGGTTCCGCCCTGGTTTATACCAAAAAGCATCTGATGTGGATTGACTGTATCCGGTAGAGAATTCAGTCTCGCCATTTCATTTTTACATCTTACAAGCCACCTTGTTGTTCTGTCAACAGATTTCTGCACATATTCACGTGGGGAAGGGTTCTCAACACATTCGTCAAAGGCCATCGCAATCGTAGATCCCAGATTTGACTGAATCTGCATACTTTCCTCCGGTCCCATAAAAATATGACGACCATCCACATGTGATTGGAAGGACACTCCCTCTTCTTTAATTTTACGAAGTCCGGCAAGTGAAAATACCTGAAATCCACCAGAGTCGGTAAGAATCGGCTTATCCCAATTCATAAACTTATGCAATCCACCCAGTTCTTTAATCAGTTTGTCACCAGGTCTGACATGCAAATGATATGTATTGGATAGTTCGACCTGCGTATCAATTTCCTGCAAATCAGTGGTAGAAACAGCGCCTTTAATGGCTGCTACCGTACCGACATTCATAAATACCGGGGTTTCAATTGTTCCATGAACGGTTTCCATATGCGCTCTTTTGGCGCGTCCGTCCGTTGCAATAATTTTATACATTTCTATTTCTCATAAACTTTCTTTAAGTAATCCATTTTTGCAGTCATATTCTGCAAAATCAGGTCAGCAATTGTACAAGCCGCCATAGATTCAACCACAACAACTGCTCGTGGCACAATCATCGGATCATGTCTTCCGCGAATACCCACATCAACTTCTTCTTTATCGCGGGTAACTGTTTGTTGAACAGTCGCAATAGACGGAGTAGGCTTCACAGCAACACGAAATACCACATCACTGCCATCGCTCATACCGCCAAGTACGCCGCCTGCATGGTTACTGGTTTTAACGATTTTTCCGTTTTCGATACGGAATGGATCATTATTTTCACTTCCGGTCACATCAGCAACCATAAAGCCGTCTCCGACTTCAAAGCCCTTTGTAGCACCAATGGAAATCATTGCCTTCGCCAGGTTTGCGTCCAACTTATCAAATACGGTTTCTCCAACACCTGCTGGCATTCCGGATACTACACACTCAATGATACCACCTAAAGAATCATGCTGCTCAATTGCTTCTGTTGCCGCAGCCTCAACCTCTGCCACAATTTCAGCATCTGGCAAAGCAAACGGATTACAATCTCGTTGTGCCAAATCAAATCGGTCATAGTCAATTCCGATACCGGCAATACACTGCGCATAAGCATCAATCCTGATTCCAAGCTGTGCAAGTAATTTAACCGC
>JAZUHV010000046.1:0-18762 GCA_045641925.1 Butyrivibrio sp. | reverse complement strand
CTGCTACTGATAAGTTCGGTTTTGAACCTGCAGATGGAAGCGAAACCATTCTCTTAGACTATGGTGGAGCAAATGTGGCCAAGCCTTTGCATATCGGACATTTGCGTTCTGCGGTTATCGGTGAGAGCCTTAAGAGAATTTGTGCCTATGCGGGTTATAAGACCATCGGTGATGTTCATCTGGGTGACTGGGGTCTGCAGATGGGCTTAATCATTGTTGAATTAAAGGAACGTAAACCGGACCTTCCTTACTTCGACCCGGATTATACTGGAGAGTATCCTGCCGAAGCTCCATTTACCATTTCCGAGTTAGAGGAAATTTATCCATGTGCTTCTGGTAAGAGTAAGGCAACGGATTTAGAGGGCAATGTGACCGAGGAGGCTCTGGCCTTTAAGAAGGCTGCACAGTTGGCTACGGCAGAGCTGCAGAATGGTCGCCGCGGTTATATGGCATTATGGAAGCACATTTTAAATGTATCCATTGCTGATTTGACTAAGAATTATGATAATCTGGACGTTCATTTTGACCTTTGGAAGGGCGAGTCCGATGCACAACCATATATTCCTGCAATGGTGGAGGATATGATTGCGCGTGGCATCGCACATGAGAGCCAGGGGGCGATTGTGGTAGATATTGCAGAGGAAACAGACTCTAAGGAACTTCCTCCATGTATCATTCGTAAGTCCGATGGAGCTGCCAATTACGAGACCTCTGATTTGGCTACTCTGATTGAACGTGAGAAGCTCTATAAGCCAAGCAGATATTTGTATCTGGCTGATAAAAGACAGGATTTGCATTATACACAGTTCTTCCGTGTGGCAAAGAAGGCTGGCATTGTAAGTCAGGATTGCGATTTGAAGTTCATTGGTTTTGGAACGATGAACGGAAAGGATGGCAAGCCGTCTAAGACCCGCTCTGGTGGTGTTTTACGTTTGGAATATTTGATTAAGGACATTGAGGATGCGGTGTACCAGAAGATTATGGAAAACCGTGAAACCAATGAAACAGAGGCCAGAGAAACTGCAAAGGTGGTTGGTTTAGCTGCCTTAAAGTATGGTGATTTGTCCAATCAGGCTTCCAAGGATTATATCTTTGATATTGACCGATTCACTTCCTTTGAGGGAGATACCGGACCATACATTTTGTATACCATCGTTCGTATCAAGTCCATTTTAAAGAAGTTTGAAGCTGAGGGCGGTGTGCTTTCTGGCTCTGTTCAGAATCCGGATAGTGAAAGTCAAACTGGATTAATGCTTGAAATTGCTAAATTTGCAGAGACCATTCAGGGGGCTTATGAGGATTGTGCACCACATCGTATCTGCAAGTTCTTATACGATTTGTCCAATGCATTTAATCATTTTTACCATGAAACAAAGATTCTTTCAGAAACCGATGAGGCTAAGAAGCAGGGTTATCTTGCTTTGATTTCTTTAACCAAGGAAATTCTTGAGACAGGCGCAGATTTGCTGGGTATCAAGGCTCCAGAGAGAATGTAGTATGATTTATTTGTTCGACCAATATGAGCAGGTGACGGATGAGCAGCTGGAACGGATGATTGATGGTCTTCCTGCCGCACGTAAGGAAAAAGCCGAGCGATACAGATATCGAAACGGCAAACTGAGCTGCGTAGTTGCGTATATGGTTTTTCTGTATGGGTATCGGCAGGAAACCGGAAGAACGGATATCCCGGACTTTGCGATTGCAGAGGATGAAAAGCCATATTTGGCGGATTATGATGACATATATTTTAATTTGAGCCATTGCAATCAGGCAGCAGTTTGTATGCTCGGAAGAAGTCCTGTCGGAATTGATATTCAGGAGGTTCGTGCTGTACGAGCATCCTTTTTGGAAAAAATCTGCTCCGAACGGGAACGGGAGCGTATCGCACAGGCACCTAACCCGGAGGCGGAATTTACCCGCATTTGGACAGAAAAAGAAGCAATCTCCAAGTATACAGGAGAAGGTGTATTTCGGAATGTGTCTGCAATTTCAGCGGATAATGCACCGATGAATGTGGTGGTTGCCACCATTCGGCCACGTGCCAATCTGTATATGACCGCCTGTGGAGATATTGAAGACGCAAATTTCACAGTGAAGACAGTGTCGTTAAAAGAATTATTAGATTTATTGTAGGAGTATAAAATGGCAGAAGAATGTAGTTCAAAATCCACCTGCGGCAGAAGCAGCTGCGAGGGTTGTCCATCTAAAAATGGTGGAATTCCAAAAGAACCAGTGAATGCTTATAGCAGGATTCAGCGTGTTATTGGTATTGTAAGCGGAAAGGGTGGTGTAGGTAAATCCACCGTGACCACATTGTTGGCCAGAGAATTGGCAAAAAAAGGTTGTAAGGTCGGTATTATGGATGCCGATATTACAGGACCATCCATCCCAAGAATGCTTGGTGTGGAAGGGCAGGTTTATGCAACAGAGCAGGGCGATATGATTCCACTAGAATCTGCAGAGGGCATTAAAACAATTTCCATGAATCTTTTGCTGGATACAGAAGAGGATCCTGTAGTCTGGAGAGGACCTGTAATTGCGGGAGTTGTTAAGCAGTTCTGGACGCAGGTATGCTGGGGCGAGCTGGATTATTTACTGGTTGATATGCCTCCGGGAACCGGAGATGTTCCATTGACCATATTCCAGTCCCTTCCTGTAGATGGAATCGTTATTGTAACCTCCCCGCAGGAGCTCGTTCGCATGATTGTAATGAAGGCCTACAATATGGCGGATAAGATGAATATTCCGGTACTTGGCTTCGTGGAAAATTATAGTTATTTCCAGTGTACTGATTGTGGCACAATTTTGAAGATTTTTGGTGAGAGTGGCATCGATACGCTGGCCGCGGAACTGAACACCGAAATTCTTGCCAAGTTACCGATTTTGCCTCAAATAGCAGGCTGTGCGGATATTGGTGCTGCCGCTGATTTACGAGGGGTATCCATTAACCTGGCACCACTTGAAAACTTAGGAGAAAAGAATGCCTAAACAGGAAAGTAAATTTATGATTGTATGGCGTGTCGCCTATCCAATCCTAATCTTTTTTGGCGCGGAATTTGTAGCGGAATTCATCTTTGGCATGTTTGTGTTAGGGGATTTGATTTCTGAAAACCCGATGGTGATGAGTAATCCAAACCAGTTCATGGATGCATTCACAAATGGTCTGTACGGATATGCTACGCTGATGATGATTGTCCGAAATGGTCTGATGATTCCTATTTTTCTGCTACTGATGCATTTGGATCGCAGAAAGGACCGACTGCTTGGCCGATATCAGGCATATCAATTGCCACACTGGGCCTGGTTTTTACTTTTGCCAGTCGTAGGCTTTACTGCTGCCATTGGCTTTAATCAGGTGATGTCACTGACGCAGTTAGAAAAGATTGATAAATTGTATCAGGATGCAAGTCAGATGATTTTTGACGAGAATGTGCCGATGTGGCTGACGATTGTAGCCACTTCTGTGATGGCACCGATTGTGGAGGAATTGCTGTTCCGAGGCTTGATATACAAGCGTATGCGCAATCACGTGAGCCCGTTGTTCAGTTCTCTGATTTCTGCTACGATGTTTGGCCTGATTCATGGAAATTTGGTGCAGTTTATATATGCATTTCTGGTTGGAATGATTATTTGCTGGGTTTATGAAACCTTTAAAAGCATTTGGGCACCGATTATTTTCCATGCGGGTGCAAACCTGATTGCGGTTTTAATCTCCGAATTTCTTCCGGGCTTCGGGGGGGATTTGTCCATTGGCTTATTTATGTTATTGACGGTAGGCTGGCTTGCAGCGACATTCTTAATTTTGTGGTTGTTTTATAAAAAGATTCATTGTGCCCCTGTAAATGCACAGGAGACAGGAGACCATTCATGAGATTATCAATTCGTGATTTAATCAAAGAATATGAAAAGAATATTGTGTTCAGCAGAGCCGGTTATACCTTCGAAGAGGGTGTCATCTATGCACTTTTAGGTGCGCCGGGAACTGGGAAAACAACCTTAATCGATTGTATTAGTGGTGAAATTGATTACAAGGGCTCAATCGAGTTGGAAAAGGACGGAGAATTAATTCTTCCTGGATTAGATACGGTAGGAGTTAGTTTTCAGAAGCCGATGGTTCCGGAGTTTTTGACAGGTTATGAATATATTCGTTTCCTTTTAGATACGCATCCCAATCGTTCTAATTTGAATTATACCGTTGAGGAGTATCTGAGTCTGGTTGGCCTGCCTCGTTTGATGTGGGGTACTATGATTAAGGATTATTCCAATGATTATAAGAATCGTATGCAGCTTGCTGGCATATTTATTGCGGACAGTGCAATCGTCTTACTGGATGAGCCTGTCTTAGATACGCCAAAAGAGGACTGGGGACGATTATGTGACCTTTTGAATGCGTTCAAGAAGGGACATATTATCATCATTGCCACGGAAAATCGTGATGTGGCAGATGCTTTTGCAGATGAGACTGTTTTATTGGAAAATGGTCACTTTGCGCAAAGCAAGAGCGCACAGAACCATCGAAACGCGGACACTGTAACGATGGATGAAATCATTGCAAACAACCGGGAGGATGAGTAAATGTGGTGGGAAACCATAGGAAATGCCATCATTTATTATTTACGTAAGCTTCCTGTAATCGGAAAAAATATCCCGAAATCATTGTATCGTGACCGAAAGGTGGTCCTGTTCTTTGGTTGTGTGGGATCTTTTGGCCGATTTGTGCTGGAGGTTATCAAAAGGGTCCTTTTAGTGGGCCTTTTTGTCGTGCTTCCAAGACTTCTCTTTCTACGATTTATGCCGGAGCAGGCGAATGGATTTGGCTTAGAAAACTGCTTTGTATATTTCACCATTTTTACGGTGGGCATGGATGGCGCATTTGTTAAGTCGAGAATTTTTGGCGTGACCAAGGATTCTGTAATGTATTTAAAGGGCATGAAGGTGCCGCCAAAAATGTATTTTCGAAGCAATCTTTTAACATCATTGATTTCGGCATTTTTTAGCTATTGGCTCGCCTTTGGCTTATGGGGTATGAACTGGTTTAAGGCCTTTTATCTGGCAATCTTAGTGATTTTATCCAGATTTGTTGGAGAAACCATTCAGATTCTGACCTTTAGAATTACCGGAAAGCGTTTATCTGAACTGAGGGGGGCGCATGTATTTGTATTATTGATTTCGTTCCTTGTGGCATATTTTGTTCCATATGTTCGCGGATGCGTTCCAGCTGCGTATTACTGGGTATTCCAAACGGTTTGGTTCGTACTTATTATGATTTTAGGCAGCTTCTTCATCTATTATGTTTGGAATTATGATGGATATAAGGAAATTGCGACCCGTATTCATACCTATCACTTCCTAATGTGGGAAATCGGGGAAGGTCCATTAAATACCGAGCCGGTTGCTGCTTCGAATGTTTCGAGCATTGAGGAATCTCTGGTGAAGCAGCTGACCAAGTGGAAGGTAAAGGGCTATCGTTATCTGAATTATGTATTTTTTGGTAGAAATCGCGCTTCACTAGGAAAGCATATTGCCATACGAGCTCTGATTTGCGTGCTGGTTTTGTTTGTGGCATTGGTAGCCAATCTCATGGGATATGGGAATGTGGTATATAAGGCCATGGTTTCCTCAATTCCTGTCCTGGTGCTGGTTATGAATGTTATTTCCCTCAGCCCATCGACCTGCCGCGCAATGTTTTCCCAAAGCGACCGATATCTGCTACATTACGGATATTACTATCGTATGGAAGACATTATGGAACACTACCTGATTCGTCTCCGCATTACTACGTTGTTGAATTTGATTCCGGCGGCGTTCCTATGCATTGTCTATATTGTTGCGGGAGTTTCCTGTGGTGTGGCCAATAGTGCATTCGGAACTCTTTACATTTGTATGGAGGTTGGCATTCTGAGCGTTGCATTTTCTTCTCTGCACCTGACGCTCTATTATGTATTTCAACCATACAATATGAAGATGGAAATTCGAAATCCTTGGTATGTTTTGATTAATGTTTTATTGGTTGTGGGTGGATATCTCTGTATTTTTATTGAGACACTTCCAATATACTTTGTATTTGTTTCCGCTTTGACCATTCCGGTTTTGTGGGCAATTGGCATTACCCTGATTTGGAAATTGGCAACGAGGACTTTTCGAATTTATAACAAATAATTTTAAAATTATTGTTGACAACTCACTTTGAATAATAATATAATAGGCAAGCGGGTTTGAGAAAGCCTGCAATGATATACGGGGTCTTAGCTCAGCTGGGAGAGCATCTGCCTTACAAGCAGAGGGTCATAGGTTCGAGCCCTATAGGCCCCACTAAATATCATCCTAATATATGGCGGAGTAGCTCAGCTGGCTAGAGCATACGGTTCATACCCGTAGTGTCGAGGGTTCGAGTCCCCCCTCCGCTACTAAAAACCTCAAGGTTGTTGTGACCTTGAGGTTTTCTGCATTTATTCGAAAAATACAGGAGGCTGACATGAGAGTCGGAACTGGATATGATGTGCATCGTTTGGTGCCGGAACGTAAATTAATTCTGGGTGGGGTGGAAATTCCATACGAGAAAGGCCTTTTGGGACATTCTGATGCGGATGTTTTGCTGCATGCTATTATGGACGCGCTGCTAGGTGCTGCTGCATTGGGTGACATTGGAAAGCATTTTCCTGATAACGACCCGGCATATGCTGGTGCAGACAGTATGATATTGCTGGAAAAGGTTGGCGATTTGATTGCCGAAAAGAATTATCTTGTTGAGAACATTGATGCCACCATTCTTGCACAGGCGCCAAAAATGCGCCCATATATCGATCAGATGCGTGAAAATATTGCAAAGGGACTTGGCATTGAGGTGGATCAAGTGAGTGTAAAAGCGACCACTGAGGAAGGACTTGGATTTACTGGAAGCGGAGAGGGCATTGCCGTACAGGCTATGTGCTTAATCTCTAACATGCTGGATTCTGTGGAGTACTCGTCGGCGCAAAGCAGCTGTGGTAGCTGTAACGGCTGTGCCGGATGTTTGCAAAGTAAGAATTGATGAATTATACTATATCAGTTAAGGAACTGTTACGTTAGAGAGGAGATCTCCTTTGGATAAAAAAAGAGCGATTCCAATTGTATTGGCAATGATTGTCGCATTTGCGTTGGCCATAATCTTTTTCCCAAAGATGCTAGGAACTGACAAAATCTGGCAGGACATGTTTGATGATACGATAGAGGTCACCTTCCATAGGGCAAATGGAGAGGTACAGCATTACATCGGAACAAATATCCCTGCGCCGGAACGCGGAGAATTGATTGAGGTTATGATAAACCTTCCGGAAGCCAAGCATGCGTATGGCGATGTGCTGAGCTTTATGTATTATCATGCTGCCACGGAGGTGTTTTTTGAGGACCAGCTTCTGTACTCCTTTGGTATGGAGGATTATGAAAAGGACGTATTCATCGGATCAGTTTATGTTCAGACTCCGATCCCTTCCGAAGCCTGGGGAAAGAGCCTGACGATTCGGCTGTATCCATCGGAAGGCGGTTCGGAAATCGGATTGGACCGCATTACTGTGGTGCCGATGGAAAAATCGTATTTATATTTTTTGAAGGGACACGAGGTTTTATTCTTTGTATTTTTAGCACTCATCGTGTTTTCCGTTATTCTAACCATTATTCTTTTAGGCGTTTGCCGACTGGATAGTTCGCACATCCGTGCGGGAATCTTTGCTTCTTTGTTTGCGTTATTGATGTCCCTGTGGATGTTCTCATATTATGGTATGAATCGATTGATTATTGAAAATCAGCGTGTCTGCGGCCATATGGAGTATATATTGTTATATTTGGCACCTGCGCCGGTTGCAATGTATATGTATGAGATTGAACGCTCTAAAAAAGAAAAGACCATGTACTTTGCTGCAACCTCTATTTATGCGGTGGCAACGATTGTACTAACAATTTTGAATTATACAACGGGTATCCACTTTGCAAAGACCTTGATTGTGTTCCATCTTCTTTTGGCACTTGGTTGTGTTTACATTATGTGGTCCGTTTACTCGGATTTGAGGAATTCCAATATCAGCAAGGTTTATACTCGTTATGGTATGACCATAATGATTGCAGCTGTTGTGCTGGATTTGGTACGCTTCTCCATCAAGCATTACACCATGGCAGATGCCGCCATTCTTTATGTGTCGCTGGTTCCTGTGGGAATTACGTTATTTGTGGCATGTATGATTTATGGCTTCGTAAAGAGCTTCCTAGAAGGAGAAACCAATCGTAAGGAACGCGAGCAGCTGGCCCAAATGGCATATACGGATGGAATGACAGGGCTCTTTAACCGTGCCAGATATAACCAGAAAATCGAGGAAATGAAGCAAAAGGAAATTACGGAGTTTGCGATTATTTTCTTTGATTTAAATAATTTGAAAAAGGCCAATGATGAATATGGTCATGATATGGGCGATGCTTATATCAAGGAGGTATCCATTCTTTTGCGAAAAACCTTCGGCCGTGATGCATTTTGCGGACGCCTGGGTGGCGATGAATTTATTGCCATTATAGAGGGCAACCGATGTCGTATGGTTTCATCTTATCTGACAGAATTTGATGAAGCCGTTGCCAATTTAGATGCCGCGAAGGTCTATCCGTTCCGGATTGCTGCACCACATGGTACCGCAATCAGCACAAGAAAACGTCTGCTTATGGTGGATGAGGCTGTAAAACTCGCGGATGAACGTATGTATGATGCCAAGTTCAAGAGTAAAAACCAAGTGAAAGAGGAAGAATAAAATGGAGAATAAAGTTAGAATTTTTAATACATTAACAAGAAATGTGGAGCTGGTCGTTCCGAATGAAGACGGAAAGATTGCTATGTATACCTGCGGACCTACCGTATATCACTTTGCACATATCGGTAATTTACGTAGCTACATTATGGAGGATGTTTTGGAAAAGACACTTCGTTATGTTGGCTACGATGTGAAGCGCGTAATGAATATCACCGATGTCGGACACTTGACCAGTGATGGGGATACTGGTGAGGACAAGATGCAGAAAGCTGTTCAGCGTGAGCATAAGACGGTTATGGAAATTGCAAAGTTTTACACCGATGCATTTTTCTCAGACTGCGCTAAGCTGAATATTAAAACGCCGGATGTTGTTGAGCCAGCGACCAATTGTATTCCGGAATTCATTCATATGGTGCAGACTCTGATTGAGAAGGAGTATGCATATTTTGCCGGAGGAAACGTATATTTTGATACCAGCAAATTAAAGGATTATTATGTGTTCTCCAGTCAGACGGAGAAGGAACTGATGGTTGGTGTTCGCGATGATGTTGAGGAGGACACTAATAAGAAAAACAAGGCCGACTTCGTATTATGGTTTACCAAGTCCAAGTTTGAAAATCAGGAATTAAAGTGGGAAAGCCCATGGGGCGTGGGTTACCCGGGATGGCATATCGAGTGCTCCTGCATCAGTATGAAGCATTTAGGCGAATATATGGATATTCATTGCGGTGGTGTGGATAATATTTTTCCACATCATACGAATGAAATTGCACAGAGCGAGTCTTATTTGGGCCATAAGTGGTGCAATTACTGGTTCCATGTTCATCATCTGAATGATAAGTCCGGCAAGATGAGTAAGAGCAAGGGCGCTTTCTTAACTGTATCTGTACTGGAAGAGCAGGGCTATGATCCGTTGGTATATCGTTTCTTCTGCCTGCAAAGCCACTACAGAAAGCCGCTTGAGTTCTCTTATGAGGTTATGGATAACATGACGCAGGCTTATAATAAGCTTGTGAAGAAAATTGGTTCTCTGAAGGCCGATGGTACTGTGGATGAGGCGGGCTTTAAACAGTATCGTGAGCAGTTTGAGGCAGCGTTGGCGAATGATATTAATACCTCATCTGCAATTACGGTTATCTATGACGTATTGGGAAGTGCCATAAACGATGCCACAAAGTTGGCATTAATTCAGAGCTTTGATGAAGTATTGTCATTGAACCTTACCAGAATGCAGGGCGAAGACGCAAATGCTGGTGTGGACCCTGAATTGGAGCAGTTTGTTTTGGCAAAGATTGAAGAACGTAAGGAAGCTAAGAAGGCAAAGGACTTTGCAAAGGCGGATGCAATTCGTGAAGAGCTTCTTGCAAAGGGTGTTGCAATTAAGGATACCCGTGAAGGCACTGTTTGGGAATTGGTTTAAGAGGCAGAAATGTTTAAGGAATTAAAGGAACAATTTGCATTGCCAAAGGTGGATTTGGCAGATTATTCGCCACTTACGCTGGCCTACATTGGCGACTGTGTATATGAGCTGGTTATTCGAACCAATTTGGTTTTTGAAGCTAATGCACCGGTTAATAAATTGAATCGGCGCGGCTCAGATTTGGCCAAAGCAGCCACGCAGGCGGCCATGGCAGAGGCTTTAATGGAAGAACTTACAGAAGAAGAGGCAGCTGTATATCGCCGCGGAAAAAATGCCAATTCACATACAAAGGCAAAGAATGCCTCCGCCTCCGATTACCGTAAGGCGACTGCATTTGAAGCACTTTTGGGTTATTTATACATGACGGAACAGCATGACAGAGTGATGGAACTGATTCGCCTGGGTTGGGATCGTACGGGAGCACATGAAGTTTCGAAGACGGAGTAAGTATGAAATTTACAGAATTAACGATTGAGGGACGAAACGCGGTCATTGAGGCGTATCGTTCTGGAAAGACTATCGACAAGTTATATATTCAGGATGCCTGCAAGGATGGTCCGATTATGACCATTATTCGTGAGGCGAAGAAGCAGGGTACATTTATCAATTATGTGCCAAAGGATCGATTGGACCATATGAGTGAGACTGGGCATCATCAGGGCGTTATTGCCTGTGCTGCAGCATATGAATACGCCGAAGTTGAGGATATTCTGGCGCTTGCAAAGGAAAAAGGTGAGCCACCATTTATTATCATCTTAGATGGAATTGAGGATCCGCATAATTTGGGCGCTATCATTCGTACAGCAAATCAGGCGGGTGCGCATGGAGTTATTATTCCAAAGCATCGCGCGGTGGGCCTGACGGCGACCGTTGCCAGAACCTCTGCAGGGGCATTGAATTTTACTCCAATTGCCAAGGTGACTAACATCGGCAATACCATCGAGGACTTGAAAAAGGAAGGCCTATGGTTTGCCTGTGCGGACATGGGCGGAACTTCAATGTATGATTTGAATCTGAAGGGACCAATTGGACTTGTGATTGGCAATGAGGGCGATGGCGTTAGCCGTCTTGTGAAGGAAAAATGTGATATGATTGCCACCATTCCAATGCATGGGGATATCGATTCCCTGAATGCTTCTGTAGCTGCGGGTGTTTTGATGTATGAAATTGTTCGCCAAAGAATGCTTTAATTTAGGAGATGCTGCTTGAACAAAGTGAATTATACAAAAATGTCGGACGAGGAGCTGGTTTCTCTTTACCAGCAGGGCGATGAGGCCGCTGCAGATTTTCTGGTTCGTAAATACAAGAATCTGGTACGCGTGAAAGCACGTTCCTTTTTCTTGGTAGGGGCGGACGACGAGGACCTTCTGCAGGAGGGCATGATTGGCCTGTACAAGGCCATCCGTGATTACGATGCAACCAAGGATGCGGTGTTTATGACCTTTGCCTCCCTTTGTATCGCAAATCAAATCCGCACAGCAATTACTGCCTATAACCGTCAGAAACATGCACCATTAAACAATTCTGTCCCATTTGAAGCAGGGGACGAGGACGGCGCAGAGCATAAGCAGTTTAACTGGCGCACTGGCAGAAGCCCGGAGGATGTTTTCTTCGAACAGATTCGAATGGAAACCCTTATGCATAGCTTATATGCCAACCTCTCTAAAATGGAGGTGAGCGTGCTCGAACTATATCTGGAAGGTATGAGCTACGAGGAAATTGCAAGAAAACTTGAAAAGACTCCAAAATCCATCGACAATGCGATTCAGCGTGTGCGTGCAAAGATTGCAAAAATCGATTTGGACTAAGGAATATCCGTTTCTAAAAAATATTTTATTAAAAAATGAAAAAAAGTGTTGCCAAGTTGGCTAGGATATGGTAGATTATTTTTCGGACTTGCTGCTATGGCTCAGTCGGTAGAGCGTCGCCTTGGTAAGGCGGAGGTCACCGGTTCGATTCCGGTTAGCAGCTTAAAGGCTGAAATCCAGTTGGGTTTCAGCCTTTTTGCGTGATACGCCTCGCCAGCACAGAAAGCGATGCAAGCTCGCTTGCAAATCGCTTTCTGTATTGGCGAGGCAACGTACATCGAGCCGCCAGGCGAGATGCACGTTGAGAGCGTATCACGCAAAAGAGTACGTGACATCACGCCTCACCAGGCGAGATGCATGCTGGGAGCGATTTAATGGCCCTTAATTCGCTGCGATAGCAATTTACCGCACCTGGTTGCGGCGATATACTGAAACTATCAGAGAAATGCTGATATGGTTCAAAAACAGAGCCAACCGCAGGATTCACGGGTTGAATCAGAACATTATGTTACACATGGGTGTAAGAAGGGAGAATGGATTATGGATCCGAAAATTATTATTCCATGCGCCGTAGGCGGAGTATTATTACTCATTTTTCTGCTTTCCGGTTATGTGAAAGCATCTACTGATGAAGCATTCATCATCACTGGTCTTCATAAGAAGCCACGTTACCTGATTGGACGTGCGGGTGTGAAGATTCCGGTCTTTGAAAAGAAGGACGAGTTAGAACTTCAGTTGATTCCTATTGATGTTAAGACCAGTTCTCCAGTACCAACCGCTGACTATATTAACGTAGCCATCGACAGTTCGGTAAACGTTCAGATTGGTCACAAGCCAGAGCAGTTAGAAAAGGCTGCAAAGAACTTCCTGAATAAAAAGCCGGAATACATCGCTGCAGTTGCCCGAGAAGTACTAGAAGGTAACATGCGTGAAATTGTTGGTCGTATGCATTTGGAGGAAATGGTCAGCGATCGTCAGAAATTCGCTGATCTTGTTAAGGAAAATGCAGTTCCTGATTTAGATGCGATGGGACTTGTTATTACTTCCTTTAATGTACAGAACTTTATGGATGACAACCACGTTATTGAGAACCTTGGTGTGGACAATGTGGTTCGTATTCAGAAGGCAGCTGCTATCTCCAGAGCAGAAAGCGAAAGAGATATTAAGGTTGCACAGGCGCAGGCTGATAAGGAAGCAAATGATGCACAGGTTGCTTCTCAGACTGAAATTGCACAAAGACAGAATGAATTGGCAATTCGTCAGGCAGAATTAAAGCAGGAATCTGATACGAAGAAGGCTGCTGCAGATGCTGCGTATGAAATCCAGCAGGAAGAGCAGAGAAAGACCATCGAGGTTACCAGAACCAATGCAGATATCGCACGTCAGGAACGTGAGGTTGAATTGAAGCAGAAGGAAGCAGAGGTTGCTGAACAGGCACTTGCTGCATCCGTTAAGAAGAAGGCAGATGCTGAGAAGTATCGTAGAGCACAGGAAGCTGAGGCTGCTCTGATTGAGCGCCAGAAGGAAGCTGAGGCTGCGAAGTATGAGCAAACCAAGCAGGCAGAAGCACAGCGCGCATTAGCAGATGCTGCTATGTATGCTAAGCAGAAGGAAGCTGAAGGTATTGCTGCAGTCGGTAGAGCAGAGGCGGCAGCGATTGAAGCGAAAGGTAAGGCAGAAGCAGAAGCCATGGAAAAGAAGGCAGAAGCATATGCTAAGTATAATAAGGCTGCTGTGATTGAAATGATCATTGATCAGTTGCCAGCAATTGCCAGAGAGGTTGCAGCTCCAATCTCAACCATCGACAAGGTTACCATTATTGACGGTGGCAATGGGGATTCCGGTGTGGCACAGGTTGGCGGATATACGCCAGCTGTTATGGCCAAGGTTTTCGAATCCGTTCGTGAAACTACCGGCATTGACCTGACTGAAATCATAAGAGCAGATTCTTATGATGCGAAAGTTACCAAGAATATCAATGTGACCGGATTAGAAGCTCCGGAAGCAAAAGAAGAAGTGCAGAAAGCAGTTAAGAATGCTGCAGAAGACACTGAACAGTAAAAAACGACCTTTGCAAAACGAAAGGCGGTCCCTTAAGGGGCCGCCTTTTTGAATATTCGGAAATGAATATATGAAATTAAAAAAACGATATTTCCGTAGTGAATCCGTCCGTGATATAATGACAAGGAATTTTGAGGGAGAGGAATTTTCTCGTATGATGATTTCGAATAGCAAGCACCCATTTTTGAAGGATTTATATATTACACTGATTATTGGAGTAAGCTTTTTATGGACCGGCGCGGGATATTTAAGCTGGCTATATCACTTGATGGAATTTTGCGATGAAACATCCGCGGATATATTGAGTGAAGTGGTTGGGTATCTGTTTCAGGTATTGGGACTGATTGCAGTGGTTACTATGGTTCGCACAAAGAAACTACGGACTAATGCAAAGGGATTTTGCGCCTTTGTTGTAGCGGATTTGGTATTTATGGTAGCGGCATCTTTCGTTCCGGGCTTGGTACCTACCCTGATTTTGGGTTATGGAATGAATTTTCTGCATGGGGTAGTGGCTGCATACTATTTACTGCTTCTTGCTGGTAGTGTTTCGTCCGCACACAGAGGACGCTGCTTCGGATGTGGATATGCGATCGGAAGCATCGGAACCTGGGCTCTGTCCTTATTTTCGTCTGAGAACTTCTTAACAAGCCCATTTGTGAATATCGTCTATGCTGCATTTGTAGCCGTTTTAATCGTTTTAACAATACTTGGTAAGGATTTGTTTGCATGTCTTCAAAAAGACGCTTACGCGCCTTTGGCGGAGGTTAAAAGCACACCAAAGGGAGGCAAGGTCATTCTGCTTGCAGTTTGCATTGTGTTCCTGTTTAGCATGGAAAAGAATATCAGCTTCTATTTCCCTATGGCGGATTTGTCCGGCGCGGGTATTAGTCTGGAATTTTCCAGAGCTTTTTATGCACTTGGACTGATTGCTGCAGGCTTTTTAAATGATAAAAATCGACTCTGGGGTGCAATTGGTTGTGTCATTGCGCTGATCTTCCCATTCATATCTGCAGTGTTAATTGGTAATATGCAGGCGACATTAGCAGTCTGGATTCTTGGCTATATTTTTTACGGATTCTTTGTGGTATATCGCACAGTCTTGTTCTGCGATTTGGCAGAAATGAAGCCGGAATGGTTTTATTTGGCGCCTGTGGGCCTGCTTGTTGGCCGTGTGGGAGATGCCTTGGGGGCTTTTGTTGGAAAAATTGCAACGATGTATGTGGCGAATGCATCATTGGTCACCTTGGGTGTGTCCGTTGTTTTCTTTGCCTTGTCTGTGGTGGCTTTCTTTTCGTTATATCATCATATTTATGTGCAGCATGGGACTATATCGGTTGAAAATGATGCGGAATTGGATGTTCTGTTAGAGAAATATGGCCTCTCAAAGAGAGAACTTGAGGTCGCAAAGCTGATGTTAGAGGGTGTTGCCAATCCGGAAATATCCACAAAACTCTTTATTTCCGAGAATACCGTGAAGTTTCATGTGAAGAATATTTTAAAGAAGACTGGCTGTAGCAATCGTACCGAATTGTCAGTGGTGCTTTCTCGACAAAAAATAGAGAATAACATAACTACCCCAGAACTACCCTTGTAGTTCAAAGGGACTATTATATAATATAATCTAACTTATTTGTCACAGATGACGGTATTGTTTATTTGCGGCGTATAGAAGGGAGATTAGATTATATGCACAAAACTTCAAAAAGATTTCTTTCTTTTTTTCTTGTAGGGGTGCTTCTTTTTAGCATCACTGCCTGTGCAAAGAAGCAGCCGGCAAATTACGAGAAATATCAATTACTTCCCAAAGAAAATTTAGATGCGGACTTTTTACAGGGTGGATACCAGTTCCCAGAGGGCGCTCAGCTGACGGTGGATGATATTCAGGCCATGAATGGTGGACATGCCCGTGTTTTGTACAATGATGAGGGCTATGTAACCTTCATTAATGGCAAGTATTCTAACCTTCGGGTAACGGACCATGAATCCGCAGTAGCGACCATCCAACAGGTTGCTGGGCTTTTGGGCTTAAATGCGGGCTCTGAGTTCTTTGCGAATTTCGTCTCCAAGGATAAGGATGATTATTCGTATTATACATTCCAGCAGCGTTGCGGTGAATTGACAGTAGAATATGCAATTCTTCGTGTCATTGTGGATCCGCAGGGATACACCGCCGGACTTTCCTGTTCGTTTACACCGAATATCGGTATTCAGGAAAGTGAGGACGTTGGTGAAGAGGTTGCTCTGGAAAAATTAAAAGCATATTTAATAAAAGACAATGATAAGGATTTGATTGACAGCCTTCACTTTTATCCGGAGGCAACTCATAAGGTGGCGATAACCTATTTTGGAACGACCTATTCCGCATATGCATTTTATTGTGACAATATTTTCAAGTCTAATTTTGAAATGCGTTATCTGGAATTTTTCGTAACCGAGTCAGGACTCATTATTCCTTCCGGTTATCCTGTAGCATCCTTCGGAATCGGCAATGAGGACGTGTTCCGTAACGAGGAGTATTTTGAACATTTCACCGCAACAAATATGGAATTTACGGTTACATTATTTGACGATTCCAAAACGAAGGTTACGGTGCCGGTTTCCTATAATGACGTGGATGGAAAATATTATTTGGCAGATCCGGAGCGTTTGATTATTGTCGGCGATTACTCCTCCATGAACGATGACAAGGTGGCGCGGTTTACAACCTCGACAGATCCGCTCAAGTGGAGAAACCAGGATTTGATTGTTTACGATCGTTACATCAAAGCCTATGACTATTATGCCGCACTCGGTCTGAAGTCCGTGGATGGTTCTGGCATTCCAATTTATATTGGCACCAAGATGCCAAGAGATAATGCTTCCTACTGTGGAATTCATAATGGATGGGCAATGTTTGCGGCCAGTGATATGAATACCTTTAGCGAATCGATGGATGTTGTTGGACATGAATATACACATGGCATTATGCGTAATTCCATGATGGCCATTAAAAACTGCGGACACACAGGCGCTATCAGTGAATCTATGGCAGATATTATGGGCAATCTGATGGAGCAGATTCTTGAAATGACAAACCAAAAGTGGATTTGTGGTGAGCGTATGGGACAAATCCTTCGTTCTATGAGCGATCCAAATCGTTATAAGGATCCGATTTCCATATATGACCCATATTATGTAAATCCTGAAGACATGAATAATGACAGTGGTGGTGTGCATTCAAATGCTGCGTTGTTAAATCAGATGGCATATAAATTAGATACAGCCGGCATGACGATGGAGGAACAACGTTCCTTATGGCTGAAAGCAATTGAAATGATGACTCCGCGCTCTGACTTCCCAGAGGTTTTAGAAGCGCTCATAATGAGTAATCAGATTAATGGTTTTGATGACGCTTATGAAGAACTTCTTTGGGATGCCTTTGATGAGGCTGGTTTGACCTTGAACCGTAAGATTGTTACACACGGTGCCGCGGGAGGTGCTTTTGCGGAATATACTTCAGAGGCTACACCATACAGCTTCCTGTACCCAGGCAATATGACGACCAATTATACCGCCGAGAATGGAACGGGCCTTTTTGTAGGTGACATTAATTCTGTTCCATACCTTTTGGTTCATTATACGGACAATGCAAATACAGACGTGGAAAAGTATTTTAAATCTGTTGATAAGCAGGTTCTTACATCCTTTACGAGTGTATCGTCCACATCTATTCATCAGGTGGAAATTGATGGAAAGACCTTGTACATGACCCGTTATCAGGGTACACAGGCCAATGGTAAAGCACTGAATCTGGAGCGATACTTAGAGCCGCATGATAAATATTCTATCGAATATACTGCGGTTTCCTATGAAACTGGAGAATTAAATACAGCTTTGTATTACGCAATTCGCAGCATGAAGGTGAACGGAGAAACAACGACTCAGACGGATCAAAACGGACTTAAAGAGTATAGCCATCCAGATTTCTCCATGACAATTGAACTTCCAAATGTTCTAAGTGTGAAGGAACTTACAATTGGATATATTGCAACGAACGCTGATGCAATGATTTTGGCACTTCGTGTAACTGCGGACGATGCCGGCAATCCGATTGCCAATCGAGATGCATTTTTATCGAAGGCTGCTGAGGATACGAACTTTATGGCTTCCTATCTGGGCGTCGATACGGCGCAGTTTGGCGAAGGTAGTGTGGTAACCATCAACGGACATAGTTATTATTCGTATCCGATAACGATGACGACCCAGGGAGAAACCTTTGAAGGTACAATGATTTTGGCAGATGGTACCGCGGGCGGCTGTTATCTGGTCTGCTATGGCGTGAAGCCATCACAATCAGACCTTAAGGAACTTTGCGAAAAGTCTTTGCAAAGTATTCGTTTTGAATAATGGACAAGGAAGATAGAGAATAGAAAGTAGGAGGAAAAAACTATGAAAAAAATCACAGCTTTGACAATGGCACTTTTATTATGTGGAGGTCTGGTAGTGGGCTGTAGCGGACCATCAAATCCGGGACCGGGAGGCTTAGGTAGCCTTCCATTGGATGATAATACCACTGCAGCAACTGCACCAAGCATTGGTGGCAATACGCAGACAACAGCACCAACGGAGGAAACCAAACCGGCAGAAACGACTCCGGAGACCACCGCACCAAAGAAACTTCAAAAGAGATATTATTCGGATTCTTACATTAACTGCTATATTCCTG
>JAZUHV010000045.1:0-4301 GCA_045641925.1 Butyrivibrio sp. | reverse complement strand
ACAGCCCTTTGTAGTATCAATTGCATCAAAGGTCATTTCCTTATCTTGCTGCATATCCTTATTGTATGCCAAAGGAATTCCCTTCATGGTGGTGAGCATGGACATTAAGGCTCCGTATACACGGCCAGTCTTTCCGCGAACCAATTCAGCGATGTCCGGGTTCTTTTTCTGCGGCATAATGGAACTTCCGGTGGAATATGCATCATCGAGTTCAATGAATCGGTATTCGTTGGAATTCCATAAAATTATCTCTTCAGAGAAGCGGGAGAGATGCATCATAATCGTGGACATGGCACTTAAAAATTCAATGAGATAATCTCTGTCAGAAAAAGAATCCATACTGTTTTCAATTGCACCATAAAAATTTAGTAAGGATGCTGTATATTCGCGGTCCAATGGATAGGTGGTTCCGGCCAGAGCACCTGCACCGAGTGGACAGTAGTTCATTCTTTCATAAATATCATGCAAACGACTTCTGTCACGCTTAAACATTTCAAAGTATGCACCAAAATGATGTGCAACAGTTACCGGCTGTGCCTTCTGCAAATGTGTAAAGCCTGGCATATAGGTCTCTACATTTTCTTTCATGATGCGAACGATAACTTTTAAAAGGTCTTTTAAAAGCTCATTCATCTCCTGAACCTCTGCGCGGGTGTATAAACGCATATCCAAAGCCACCTGATCATTACGACTGCGACCGGTGTGGAGCTTTTTACCAACATCACCTACGCGCTCAATTAAGGTTGCTTCTACAAAGGAGTGAATATCTTCATATTGAGGATCAAATGTAAGTGAGCCATTTTCCAAATCTGTCTTGATAGATTCTAAACCATTTAAAATCTTAAAGCGTTCCTCATTGGTTACGATTCCCTGCTTTGCTAGCATATTTACGTGAGCAATGCTGCCTTCGATATCCTGCTTATAAAATCGTTGATCAAAGGACAGAGACTCATTAAAGGCCTGCACTAAGCTATTAGTTTCTTTTGTAAATCTTCCTCCCCAAAGTTTCATGGTTCATTTCCTTTCTTCTAATAGGGTTTTGTTCTTTTATTATGCTTCATAATCATCTTCCAAAGAGGAAGCAGATTCTTCGCTTATGGCTTCATTAGTCGCTTCTTCAGCTTCATCTAGAACATCATAATCGGACACGTCCGGGGATTCCTCGTCAGAAGCATTTTCTTCCAGCTCATGAGCATTATCGACGTTTTCTGTTTCATCTTCGCCGATGATATCTGGAACAAATTCTGTGAGTTCACGTTTCTTAATAACGCGGAATGCAATTAATCCGGCTAGAATGAGAAGTGCGAAAATAGTAATCAGTAAGCCTGGCTTAAATCCCTTTGGTACGAAATCAAAGGTCACGGTATGCGTTCCTTCTTCTATATCAATTTGCAGGAAGGCGCCAGCAATTTTTTTCGGTGTTACAATCTTACCATCCACGCGAACAGTCCAGCTTTCGTCATATGGGATGGAGGTGAAGAGGGTTTGATCCTCTTTCATGGTAACGGTTCCTTCAATATGAGTAGAAGAGTGCTTGGTTACATCCATACCACCTTCAGCAAGCTTGGTCATGGTTTTTTTGTACTTTTCAATATCCATGGTGTAGGTGGATAATGTTAAATTTTCTGAACTATCCGACTTGTTATTCAGCGTGATATTGGTATTGGCCTCTAAATAGCCGAGGTCAATCATTCTTCCGTGGTTAATTCCGGTGAATTTCTCATCATTACCATTAATGGTAACGGTGATGGTATCAACCTTCTTGTTGGTGCAGTATACATAAACATGCTCAGCTTTTTCGGTGACGATGGTTGCACTGGTTCCGTTTTCGGTATGATCAATCGGTGTGAATACATCATCGATACCGGTAGTCATATTTAAAAACATATTCTGAACAGAAAATGGATTTGAATTCATTTCCCAGTTCCAAGCCTGATCCAGTTCGTATGGTACGGCAAAGGCAATTGGAAGACAGTAATTGTTTTTATATAAGAACTCGCCATCATTACCAAATTCAAAAGTAAATATACCATCTGCGGCTACGACTTTATTGCTGATTAAATACTTAATGTTCAGCATGGAATATGCCACAGGAGTAGCACCATTGGACGCATAGGCGTTGGTGGAATGCTCCAGGCCCAGCTGACCAAATAATTTCGTCACACCGGCATAAGCTGTAGAAGAGAAGGTCGATGGGGAACGGAAGTTGTGGAAGGAAGCATCGTTTTTGGAACGATATCCCCAGGCTTTGGAGGTTCGATAAAAACCGGTATCCTCTTTGTACATATAATCCACAACGCTTTCCACAGCATCATAATCTCTTAAATAAGCAGTTCTGTTTGTTGTGGAGTAACCAGTATTAGCCATATTAACAGTTACTTCAACAATAGACAGTGCATATACCAGGAGAATGGCAATTTTCTTTGGCATCTTTCTTTTAACAGTCAAAATCATAAACAATGCATAGACTGCAATGAAAATAGCGCTGATATATAAGGCATTAAAACTTAATCCGTCATCATCCGTTAAGGTGTTTCCGATGAAGAGCAATAATAACATGACACCCCAGAATACGCCGGTAACCTGACGGCCTTTGTAATTTTGAATCTCCGAAATCGCATCATGACAAATGGTCAAAAGCAGGAAGATATAAATAAAGGACTGTCTGCATGGCAGGGAATTTGGATAATGCAGGCCATGCCACATAAAGTTCAGAATATTTAAATTAAATGCTGTGAAAAATACGATGAGGGCAATGACCTTCATGATTTTTTCACGCATTGGAATTTTCTTGGTCATGATATACATTGGGAAGAGCAAAAATACGGCAACACCACAGTAGATGTTAGGCATATGATCCAAACCAATGCTGACATTAACATTCAAAAGCTCACGCTTAATCATGGTAATGAAGGAGAAATAACGGGTCCACGTATCTGGGAAATTTACATTTCCAGAAGCGGAGTAGCCTAGCGCACTGATTTCCGGAAGCAATAAAATTGCTGCCAGAGCACCTGCCAAAATGGAGTAGAGGCCGAAACGAAGCATAGCCTTTACATAGTCCATCGGATCCTTGAATCGCTCCATGGAAACCATATATACAATAAAGTAAACCACTGCGGAAACGCATACCATGATGGCAATGTAATAGTTAGAAAGAATGCTAAGACCAAGGGAGATGACATACATTAATCCCTTGCCTTCTTTAACCAAACGCTCCAAACCAAGAATGACGAGTGGGAGCAGTAATACACAATCCAGCCACATTAGATTCCAGCTATATGCTGCAATATAGGCAGAAAGTGCATAAAACATACCGAAAATGGCAGAACTTAAATGCACACGATTCTGGCGTTTGCACAGATAGAAGGTACAGGTGAAAGAGGATGCAGCAAGCTTTAAAAGGATGATGACATTCATGATTTCAATCATGTACTTCTGAGGGAAGAGCGCGATAAACCAGTTTGTCGGACTCGATAAATAATAACCAAATACCGCGGTAAAGTTACTTCCCATACCGATATCCCAGCTGTAGAAGAGGCTGTCACCGGTTCTTAATTTCTCCCATAATTCGGAGAAAAATGGACAATACTGATGATACATGTCGGAACGAAGGTAACAGTTCTCACCAAATGGGAAGATATTACGCATCGCAAAGACAACAATCATTATAATTAATGGAACTAAAATCGATACAAGATAGACCGCAGGTCCTTCTACCAGATCATCCGCCATCTGTCTGAAAAATGATTTTGTATTATTCTTTGTTTTCTCTGACATTAGAGTCTCCTTCTTGACTACCTTTTTTAAATATTAATAGCTTGCTGGCGAAATAATTCATAATAATTACAAAGATGCCTGCAAGAATTTTTGCAATAAATTTATTCATACCATTAAGAGTTACGGTTATAAATACAAATATCTCCTCAAAAATCAGAGAAAGTATTCGTGCTGCCATGAATGCGCCAAACTCTGGGAAGAGAATGGAAGGCTTCCAGGAACGGCTGTTAAATACAAACAATTTATTTGTGATAAATGCGAAAAGCACGGCAACAAACCAGGAAATGATGACATTGACCAAGAATGTAATACCGGAGGCCTCTAAGGTGTGAAAATAATTAAGCCACTGTACATTTGTCAGGGATTGGAACCATGCACTATCATGTATGGCCTCCCCCAAGGCTTCCATAAATGGCGCTTTTTCTAATAAAAAGGTTGTAATAAAATTGACCGCAGTGGTCAAAGCTCCGAAAACCAGGTAAGTAATGGTTTCACGGGTGCAAACCTTCTTCCAAAGTGCT
>JAZUHV010000044.1:0-8981 GCA_045641925.1 Butyrivibrio sp. | reverse complement strand
CTTCATGAGGCACTGGCTGGCTTCTCTGAAGAGGAGAAGAGTAAGGTTACCGGAACCACACAGTTAATTCTGAAGCTGGGTGAGAAGATTCGTATTGTAAATGGGCACACCAGCAATTTCAAGATTACGACGGATAATGATTTGGATATTGCGGAGCGTATTATCCGCGGTAGAGAAAAGACCCGTAAGATTGACCTTTTGGATTGTACTCTGCGCGATGGCGGAATTGCAGTTGGCTTCAACTTCGGAAATGAAAGAATCTGGAAAATTTTAGATACGATTGAGAAGACTGGCGTGGAATATATTGAATGCGGTTATATCAATGAGTCCGCAGGTACTCCGGAAGGCAGAACGCAGTTTGACACAGAGGTATCCTTAGAAAAGTGTGCTCTCGCAAATGGCAAGAAGCCGGGCGTGGTATACACTGGAATGATTGATTATGGAACCTATGATGTCAACAAACTGTCTGCAAGAACGACTACCGGTGTGGATGGCATTCGATTGGCATTCCATAAGGAAAACTGGCGTGATGCAATCGAACTAGGAAAGATTATTATTTCCAAGGGATATGATTTGTTCATTCAGCCAATGGTAACCATGCGTTATGATGACAATGAATTTTGTGAATTAATTGATACCTGTAATAGAGAACTTCCACAGGCAAAGGGCTTCTACATTGTGGACAGCTTTGGCCAAATGGACAGTGCAATGCTGCTTCACAAGATGGAACTTGCGGATGAGCGGGTATCTGCTTCGATGAAGCTTGGTTTCCATGCACACAATAACCGTCAGTTGGCTTATTCCAATGCACTGGCATTTATTGAATACAATGCCAAGCATGATATTATGCTGGATTCCAGTATTATGGGCATGGGCAAGGGTGCAGGAAACCTGTGTACCGAATTGATTGCGGTTGATTTGATTAAAGAAGGCAAGGAATATGACACCAGCTTCCTGTATGAAAGTATTTCTGAGTACTTCTCCAAGGTGATTAAAGAGCACCCATGGGGTTACAGTCTGGACTATTATTTGTCCTCCTTGTATACCTGTACTCCAAGCTACATCAATATCTTCCTGAAGGATGAGAGAGTGACTACCGACATTTTAGTTGAGCTGATTAAGACCATCCCTGCAGAGAAGAAGGCTGCCTGCGATAAGAAATTTGCAGCGGAACATTTGAGTGCATATTTCGGAGGCTAAGATGCGCGTATATTCTATTTTTGATGATTTTGGGGACGAGCCTCAGAAAATCCTGCGGGATGCGGGTGTGGAACTGACCGTTCATCCATTGGGGCAGCCTCGTCCGGACGATGTGCAGATGAAGAATATTCTTGAGGAATATGATGGTGTAATTATTGGAACCAGCCAAAAGCTTCAGGAATCCTTCTTTGAAAATATTACCACACCGCGCGTTATTGCAACGGCATCCGTTGGTTTGGACCATATAAAGATTCCAGCCGAAAAGAAGCATTTGGTGACGGTAATTAATACACCAAAGGCCAATGCACAGTCCGTGGCAGAATATACCATGGGATGCGCATTAAGTTGCTGCAAACGCCTTGTGGAAGGGAATGAATTGTATCTGCAGGGTCAGAACAACAAGAAATTAAGTAACAAGCCGGAGGATCTTTGCGGACGCGTTATGGGCGTCATCGGCGCGGGTAATATTTCCAAAAAGATTATGCAGTACGCAGACTTTTTTGGAATGCATGTCCTTTGTTGGACCGCTCACCCAGAGAACCATCAGGACCTTTGTGAACTGGGCGTACAGTTTACGGGCATTGAGGAGCTTGTAAAAACTTCGGATGTGATTTCTGTCAATCTTCCGAATAAGGATGAGACAAAGAACCTGATTTCTGCAGAGCTGGTATCGCAAATGAAGGACACGGCAATCTTTATCAGTGTATCAAGACTGGATACGATTGACCTTTTGGCGCTTTTAGAAAAAGCGGATCAGAATCCGAATTTTTATGTTTGTGTAGACATTGATTTGCAAGAAACAGTTGTAAAATCTCTTCAAAAGTGCAACAATGTGTTGATTACACCGCACATTGCCGGTGGAACGGTCGAAACGCGAAAGAGAATGTTCTGCGAGGTTGCGGATGGGATTGCAGCACTTTTGTAAGCAGATGATCAGCGCATACAAGGGCTGAAACAAACTTTGAGGAAGTAATTATATGAACATTGTGCTATTGTCAGGCGGCTCTGGACAAAGATTATGGCCGCTGTCAAACGATATTCATTCTAAACAATTTTTAAAGCTTTTTCAGGCACCGGACGAATCAGAGGAATCCATGGTGCAGCGGATGTATCGTGGATTTAAGGAAATAAATGCAGATACAAAAATAACGATTGCGACATCGAAAGAGCAGGTGCCGATTATTCATGAACAATTGGGCACGGACGTTGCAATTTCTGTTGAACCGTGCAGGAGGGATACCTTCCCGGCAATTGCATTAGCGGTTGCCTATTTAAAGGACAAGCTCGGCGTGAACGATGATGAGGTTGTTGTGGTATGTCCGGTTGATCCATATGTGGAGAAGGATTATTTCGAAGCATTGAAGGAAATGAGTGAGGTTGCTGCCGAAGGCAGCTCCAATCTTACCCTTTTGGGAATGGAGCCAACGGAACCAAGTGAAAAGTTTGGATATATTATTCCAAAAGATACCTCCCGTGTCAGTAAAGTGGAGATGTTTAAGGAAAAGCCAAATAGGGAAGTGGCGAAGGGATATCTGAAACAGGGCGCGTTATGGAATGGTGGTGTATTTGCCTTTAAGCTTGGATTTATCATGAAACGCGCGCACGAGTTAATCGATTTTAACGATTATGATGACCTTTTTGAAAAATATGATACACTTCAGAAAATCAGTTTCGATTATGCTGTAGTTGAAAAGGAAGAGAACATTCGCGTCATTCGCTTTTCCGGTACCTGGAATGATTTGGGCACCTGGAGTACACTGACGGATGTTTTGGAGAAAAAAAGCATCGGCAATGTTGTGATGAGCGATAGTACGAAAAACACCTGCGTTATCAATAAGTCCAACATTCCGGTTTTATGCATGGGTGCATCGGACTTGATTGTGGTGATTAACGAGGATGGAATCCTGATAACCACCAAACAGGAGTCAGAACATCTGAAGGAATATGTAGAAAAATTACCAAAAAATAACAGTTGAGAACAAAGGATTATTATCTGATTGCTCTAAGCACAGATTGTGACCAATGTTATACGATATTTACTAGCACCATTTACTTTTTATTTCGAATACAAGGATCACGGTTGCAACATCATTCGAATGAGGACTCGGCATAGAGGCTGCAATTTCTAAGGGATAACTTGAGAAGCTAGGCACAAAAAAAGAAATCTGAATACTTAGTCCAAATTGCCAGACAGTAATACTCGGAAGGGGTAGTATGAGTATTGGTGAAAAACTTTGGAGCATTTGGTCAAATTATTATGAATATGATGCGGCAGGAGTGCGATTGACGTATAAAATGCTGCGCTTGTTTCAGTCTGGAAACAAATTAAAAAGATGGAGGGCTTGGTTCCTTTGCAATAAATTGCGTGAAAAGTATAGCTGTAATATTTATCCGAGTACGCAAATTAAACCGAGTACGACATTTGTACACTTGACGAATATCACGATTGGAAAGACTGCCATCATCGGTGAGCGTTGCCAAATTTGGCCGAATGTTGCTGTAGTTGCAAAGGTGAAGGGCGATGTGAAGGGCGAAAAAAAGCGACGTCATGCACTGGTCGGAGATGATTGCATCCTGGGAGATGGTTGTACAATTATTGGTGATGTGACAATCGGAGACGATTGCATTATTGAAGGAAAAGCAATTGTTACGCATGATGTCCCGGCGCATAGTGTGGTTTTTGGAACAAATGAGGTTCGTCCGAGAAAACCAGAGGATACCTACGGCATATATTTGTAATGTTAAAGTTCTGACTAGAAAAATATTTGTAATTATCGTGAAATTGGAACATAAATAGAAGGGCGCTTTAGGAGGATAAAATGGGACTCGGCAACAAACTGTGGAATATCTGGTTAAATAAATACGAATTTGATTCGGCTGGAGAGCGCTTGATTTATAAAATGTTACGCTTGTTTCAGTCTGGCAATAAGCTGAACAGATGGAGAGCATGGTTCTTATGCAATAAGTTGCGTGAGAAGTACACCTGCAAAGTATATCCATCCACGCAGGTGGCACCGAGCACGAAGTTTGTTCATGTGATTGGTGTGACTCTTGGAAAAACTGCGATTGTTGGAGAGCGTTGTCAGATTTATTCGAACGCAGTTGTTGTTGCGAGTGTAAAAGGCGATGTAAAGGGTGAGGCCAAGCGCCGTCACGCAATGATTGGTGACGATTGTGTCCTTGGCGATGGTTGTATGTTGATTGGAGCTATTACCATCGGTAATGACTGTTTTATTGGAGCGCGTGCAATTGTTACGCATGATGTGCCACCGCATAGTGTCGTTATTGGAACGAATGTGGTTCGTCCAAAGCGTCCTGAGGAAGTGAACGAGAGATACAGAAGTGAGTTAGGTATCAACTTGTAGAAATATTGCTTATGAATTATAAGGAGCCGATAAGTTGAGTAAAAAAAGGTATTTGGTGCGTGCTGGATTTAATCCAATAGCCATGACAAAAGAAAAGCCGGAAAACTGGATCTGGAAATCCTATGTTGGTGGAAACTCTGGTAATCTGATGTTTGCCTATGGCGTGATGAATGCATTAACCACGCCAGAAACAGAATTGAGTTATACATATAAAAATCATTGGAGCGATGAAGAGATTGAATGGATTAATCAGAACTTCGATGCAGTGATTCTTCCTCTTGCGGATGCCTTCCGCATTGGGTTTACGGATGCGTTAAGGGGCTTGACGGATATGGTTAAGCGTGTTAACGTTCCCGTGATTGTCATTGGTGTGGGACTGCGTGCGGATTATGATGTAGATTTCAAAACCGCCTTTCCGTTTGATGATTTGGTTAAGGAATTCGTGTCAGAGGTTCTAAAAAAATCAGGAATCATTGGTCTGCGTGGGGAACTTACGGGACAATATTTAAAGAGTCTGGGCTTTACTGAGGGAGAGGACTATACGGTTATCGGATGCCCTTCCTTCTATACATACGGCAATTCCATTCATACCCATGCGCCGAAGCAGGTGAATCACATTGCCATGAATACCAATGATTATTATAATATTGGTTTTATTAATCAGTTTTTCTGCAATACCGTTGATGCGATGCCTGACTGTAGCCTGATTCAGCAGGTTCGCATGGAATATACGGAATTGTATATGGGAGTTCACTGGATTCCAGGAGCTATTCAGCGAAAGAAAATGGGGACACCTCCATCGCTGTTGGGACCTGCCAGATTAAAGCGGTTAAAGAAAGAAGACCGCGTGAAGTATTTCTTTGATAATCTTTCCTGGATGAATTATTTGAAGGGATATGATTTGTTTGTCGGAGATCGTATTCATGGATGTATTGCTGCTACATTGGCAGGCATACCTACTGTTATGATTCCATTTAATGCGAGAACCCGTGAATTGACAGAATATCACCATCTGGCATGTTTGACACCGGAGCAAATCCGTCAGGACACCAGTATTTTGGACTATCTTTCGGAAATTGACTTTACTGCGTGTGAAAAACAGCATCCGAAGAATTTTGAACATTATGTGGACTTCTTGAATAAAAGTGGTTTGGAACATATCTTCAAGGAAAAATCCGATTGGCAGATGGGAGAAAGCTATTTGGAGAAAGCTATTCAGGAGAGCCTTTCCTGTGACATCCATGACTTTTGTCGGGAGGTTCATACCTATGATTCGCTATCTTTTTCTGAAAAACTTGGCAGAAGAATGAGAGTGAATCGTAAATTCTTCAATAAGAAATAAAGATTGATGTAATCGAGAGTTCATGCAATGGATACAAAATTGAAAAAGAAGGGGTCAAGAACCCGAAATACAATTTACAATTTCATAACCAGTATTGGTGCACAGGTGATTACTGTCATCATGCAGTTTGTTATTCGAAATGTTTTTATCCATACGTTAGGTAAATCCTATCTCGGAATAAGTGGACTGTTCTCCAACATATTAACGATGCTTTCTTTGGCGGAGTTAGGCGTTGGAACCGCAATTTTATACAAACTTTATGAGCCAATAGCAAACGGAGATCATCATAGAATTACCCTGTTGATGAAGCTTTACAAAAAGATTTATAGGGTAATTGGCCTGGTAGTACTTGGCCTTGGCTTATGCGTAATTCCGTTTTTACCATTTTTGATTAAAAACTATGATTCTCTTGCGGGATTGGGCATTAATGCGACCCTCGTATTCTTGCTATTTTTGATTAAACCGGTATCCTCTTATATGTTTTTTGCTTATAAGAGCGCAATTATCAATGCACATCAAAAATCCTATATTGTGAATTTGGTTTCCTATGCCGCGACAATATTTACTGGAATTATCCAGATATTATTGCTGGTATTTGTTGGAAACTTTCATTTATATGTCCTGACGCTTGTTGTGGAAGTGGTAATACAGAATTTTGTATGTGCGAAAATATCGGACCACATGTTCCCGTATGTCAATGAGAAGACGACGGACAAGATCAGTAGCGAGGAGGTGAAAAACCTCTTTAAGGACTGCGGAGCACTGATGCTCTACAGTGTGAATAGTGTTGTGGTTAAGGCTACGGATAACATTGTTCTATCTGTGTTCCTCGGACTGGATGCGGTCGGACTTTATTCAAACTATTACATTTTTTATACCACTGTGAGAATGGTATTCGGTAAGGTATTTGACTCTGTCTCGCATAGCTTGGGAGATTTGCATGCCTCAAAGGATACCAAACATGAGTACCTGATATTTAAAACCGTAATTTTGATTGCTGCTATATTAGGCGCGACCGCGTTTGCTGGTATATTTGCTGTAGCAGATGAGTTTATCAATCAATGGATTGGAAGCGATTGGATTATTCCACAACCGTTGGCACTCCTGATGGGATTGGAGTTATATACCACGGCCTTCCGAATGGCTATCAGCAAGTTCAGGTCCGCAATGGGACTTTTTCAGGAGGCAAAGTTCCGCCCGGTTGCTGGTATGATAATCAATATTGTTGTCTCAGTTGCGCTGGTTAATGTTTGGGGAATCTGTGGTGTCCTTGTTGGAACAATTGCTTCAGACTGGTTAACCTTTATGTGGTTTGACCCTTTAATCATCCATAAATATGGCTTAAAAAAGCAATTCCCGGTCTGGAAGTATTATATCAAATTTGTGTTATTCTTTTTCGTGGCCTGTGTTGCGAGTGCACTTTCATTTTTTGCATGCAAATATGTTGCGGTCGGAATGGGATGGTTTTCCATTGTCCTTCATGCAATCATGTGTGTTATCATCGTAGTTGCACTATTTGCATTGGCAACGTTCAAACTTGAAGAGGGCAAATACATTGTAAAGTTTGTCCAAAAAATATTTAGAAGGAAAAAATCATGAGTGAGAATTTAGAAGAGACAAAACCGAATAAAGAGAAAAATGCGGTAACACAAGCGAAGGTGCTTCTGATTATCGGGTTTGTTGTGATTGGACTGCAATTAGCGGCGACTATATTCTTTATGATTAATTTGCATGCAGTAAATGTGTTGCCATTTGATTATAAGCTGTTAGTAGGCATTCTTTTAGGACTGTTTGTAGCTATTACAGCAATCACCCAGCGATGGAAAATTCCTGGCATTGTTACCAAGGGCATCGGCTTCATTCTTTCTGTGATTCTGATTGTTGGTTCGGTATACATTAATATTACCTATAAAGCGATTTCGGATATGTCCGGCGTTACAACGAATACCAATTTAATCAATGTGTATGTTTTAAAGGACAGCCCGGCTGAAGATGTTAAGGATGTAATGGACCAGAAGATTGGTGTAATGACCACCCTTGATCGTGTTCATACGGATTTGGTTGTTGAAATCATTGAAACAGAAAACAAGGTTGAACTGGATTTAGTAGAGTATGATGCATTAGCGGATTTGGCTGGTGCTCTTTATGACGGAAGTGTAGGGGCTATTATTCTGAATGCCAGCTACGCGTCCCTGATTGAAGGACTGGATGGCTTTGGGGATTTCGAAGAGAAGACCCGTGTATTAAAATCCGTTAGCAAGGATGAGAAGATTGACATCGGACCGATTGAGATTGTGACGGGTGAATCCTCAAATGATGATAACCCATTGCTGCACAGTAAGGATGGCCATGTAATTTGCTTATATATCAGTGGTGTTGATGTGCCGGGTTCTCCTGCAGTTAGCCGTAACTCGGATGTAAATATCCTTTGTATTATTAATAAAAAAACAAAGGAAATTCTCCTTTTAAATACGCCGCGTGATTATTATGTGACAGTACAGATGGATGGCGGACAGATGGATAAGCTGACCCACGCTGGCTGCCGTGGTGTGGAATGCTCAATCGCAACCTTAGAGCAGTTCTATGGTATTGATATTGATCATTATGCAAAGGTAAACTTCACAGGATTCCAGCAGATTATTGACTCTCTTGGCGGTGTGACTGTTTGGTCAGAATATGAATTTACATCCCATCATGGAAAGTTCCATTTTGTACGTGGCCATAACCAGATGAATGGTGCACAGGCATTGGGCTTCTGCCGTGAGCGTTATGCCTTCCCAAGCGGAGACAATCAGCGTGGACGGAATCAGATGGAAGTGATTAAGGCTATTATCGTGAAGATGGAATCCTCCGACATGCTTCTGAATTATCAGGCTGTTTTAGAATCCATTTCCGCTAGTATGGTTACTTCTATGTCCTATGAGGAAATTTCGTCCCTGGTACAGTTCCAGTTGACCGAGAACCCAGAGTGGAAGATTAAAAACTTCGCTGTCTGGGGCCATGGCGATACGCAGTATTGTTACAACCTTGGTGCCAAGAACTATGTTATGTGGCCGGATGAGGAAGCCGTAAAG
>JAZUHV010000043.1:0-4032 GCA_045641925.1 Butyrivibrio sp. | reverse complement strand
TAACGAATTAGACACTTACGCTGAAATCAAGGGTCTGGATTCGGCTGCAATTATCAATGGTGTCGGACTTGATCCAAGAATTGGAATGCATTATAACAACCCATCCTTTGGATATGGCGGTTATTGCCTTCCGAAGGATACGAAGCAGCTTTTGGCAAACTACGAGGATGTTCCGGAAAATCTGATTCAGGCAATTGTAGAAAGTAATAGCACCCGAAAGGATTTCATTGCCGATCAGGTATTACGATTAGCTGGATTTTATGAGTACTATGCTCGCGAAGATTGCAATAAGGCTGAGGATGAGTGCATTATCGGTGTTTACAGACTTACGATGAAGAGTAATAGTGATAACTTCCGCCAGTCTGCGATTCAGGGCGTTATGAAGCGTCTGAAAGCAAAGGGTGTTACCGTTATCATTTATGAACCATCCTTGGAAAATGGCTCAACGTTTTTTGGCAGCAGGGTTGTAAACGACTTGGCAGAGTTCAAAAAGTTATCCAATGCAATTATTGCAAACCGTTATGATAATTGTCTGGATGACGTTGAGAAGAAAGTATATACAAGAGATATTTTTCGAAGAGACTAAACGAGGTCTAATGTATGCAAAAGGAATCAAATCAGAAAAAAGTGTGTTTTGCAGCCTCCTCAGGCGGACATTTCGAACAGATTTCTGTTTTAAAGCCGTTGATGGAACGCTATGACAGCTTTGTTGTGACGGAAAAAACTAAATACGCAGCTTCTGTTAAAGGACAGAAAATGTACTATTTGCATCAGGTGAACCGACGCGAATTTCTGTTCCCATTATGGCTTTTAATCAACTGGTTTAAGAGCATTGGAATCTATGCAAAGGAAAAGCCGGATGTGGTTATTACTACAGGTGTATTGGCAATGATTCCACTATGCCTGATTGCCAAAATGCACAAGAAAAAGCTGATTTACATTGAATCCTTTGCGAAGATTACTTCGCCGACAAAGACGGGTAAGATGATGTATAAGCATGCAGATGTATTCTATGTTCAGTGGGAAAGCATGCTGCAGTTCTATCCAAACGCGAAATATTTAGGCGGAATTTATTAGTACCATACTTCTTGTGAGAGATAGGGAGAGATTAATGATTTTTGTTACGCTTGGCTCGCAGAAATTCCAATTTAACAGACTACTGGAGGCAATTGACCGCCTGGTCGAAAAGGGCGCGATTACGGACCATGTATTTGCGCAGATTGGATGCAGCGATTATAAACCGGAACATTATGAATATAAGGATTTCTTAAACAGAGATGAATTTGCCGAATATATGCAGAAGGCATCTTTGGTAATTACGCATGGTGGTACTGGTGCGATTATTGGCGCCTTAAAGCAGGATAAAATTGTTATTGCGGTTCCACGCCTGGCTAAGTACGGCGAGCATGTGGATGACCATCAGCTGCAGCTGGTTTCACAATTTAAAGAATTGAATCTAATCTGTGACTGCCAGGATATGGACGAATTAGAGACTGTAATAAAGAAAGCAACAACGGCCGAGTTTGGTAAGTATCAGAGCAATACCAACGCTTATATTGAAGCAATTAGCGAATATATTGATAATTTATAAATCTGACAGATTGGAACCTTATGAAAAAGATTGTATTTCATCCGGACATAAATGCGCATAAAACGAATAATGATTATACAAAGAAAATGTATGCCTTGCTTCAGGAACTGGGCGAGGTGGTTTCTTTGGAATGGTATATGAAGCATCCGTCAGCGAAGGATGTGCAATGTCTGTATTTGAACTGGTTTGAAAATACGGTTAAGGGGACCAATGCTATCATCCAGAGGCTTCAATACGGAATGAAGCTTTCGTTATTGAAAAAAGCAAAAAAGAAAAACGTAAAGATTGTTTATGTGATTCATAATAAGACACCACATAATGTGGAGAAGGCTTCTTCTTTGTACCAAAAGATTGTGAAGCCGTTTATGGAGAAATCCTTAAACCTGGCGGATGTGGTAGTGGAATTGTGTGAGCACACAGAAAGCTACTTGGAATCCGAGTTTCATGTACCAGACCTTCATCAGAAGATGAAATTGGTACCGCATGGAAAATATGAGCAGATACCGTGTGATTTAAGCACTTATCGTGAGAAATATCAGATTGCTGAAGGTGAGATGGTATTTTGTTTTGTTGGTCGCATTGACCGTTATAAAAATGTGGACTTGGTGATAAAAGCCTTCTATGAGAGCCAGGTTCAGGGAAAGCTGATTATTGCAGGCTCCTGCGAAGAATCTTATCAGGAACAGCTTAAAGCATTGGTGCAGGATTCTCAGGTGGTATGTAATTTCTCTAGAATTTCCGATGAAGAGATGTCTGCGATTTTGCAGATTTCTGATGCGACCATCCTTCCGTATGAGAAGACAAGTATCAATTCAGGTGTAATGATTAATGCTTTTTCCAACGGCGCAACGGTCATTGGAACGGATGTGGAAATGCTTCAGGATTATTCCGATGAACTGGTATACGGGTATGACTTTGACACCAAGGAAGATCATTTAAAGAATCTTGCGAAAAAGATGTTAGAAGCATTTGAAGATCATAAACAGGGTAATTTATCCCGCAAGGGTGAGGCCCTTCGTGAGCGTATGGAAAAGGAAAATTCCTGGGAAATCGTTCGTGAGAAATTGATGAAACTGATGGAGTCATAATGATAGGATTGTTTCTATGGGATATGTGATTGCATTTTTATTATTGGCTGTTTCTGGATATGCATTACTTTTTGAGGGAAAAAATGCTGTAAAATACCTCATCGCATTATGTATATTCCAGAATATATTTTTGATGATTTGTTCACCATTTTTAAACTCGACGACCTTTACCCTACTGGCGTTGGTGAAGGAAATTTATGTTTGCGGGTATATCGTGGTGAACTTTGTGCGTCGGAGAACAATTAGCCGTACAGGCATTTGCTGTGCGCTTGCTATATTGGTTCTCCTTTTGTGCGTTATGCTCTTTGGACAGGGAAACCTGAAGGGAACCCTGACCTCCTTCCGCCAGCTATACCTGCCATTTTTATTTGTTCTTTTTGGCGAGAGCTGCGAATTGAGTCAAAAGGACTTTACAGAAATCGTTAGATTTTTCGTAATTTGCTGCGTGATTGCCTGTCTGTTCGGACTTGTGGAAATTGCAACGGGTAATAAGATCTGGAATGTATTGGGATTAAAACGCTATGCATCCTTAAAGGGCATTGCAGAGCGTCGATTAAAAAATGGTGTGCTGCGCTCCTTCTACAGCTATGAGTTTGGTGGAAAGTCGATGCGACGTATGGCATCCGTGCTGGTGGATCCTGTAATTTTGGGTGAATTGCTTGCATTGGCATTGGTTTTAGTAATGTTCTGCAAGGACATCTTCCGCAGCAAATCCATTAAATGGCTTTGTACTGGTTTATTTGCTGTTTGTCTGTTGCTGACATTTGCCAAGGGCGGCATTTTGATTGTGATGATTTCCTTTGCTGTTTTGATTGGAAGAACCATGAAGTCCAAGGCACTTCAGTTTTTATGCACAATGGGGATTTTAGTGGCTGCGGCTGCTTACCTGGTTTATTCTACCACAATTGGCTCTTCTGGAGTTGCGCATATGAAAGGCCTGATTACAGGCTTCCAGGCTATGATGGAACATCCATTTGGAACCGGAATTGGATCTGCCGGAAATATGGCAGACGCTTATGGTGGCTATGGTGTGAATAATGTTGCGGGTGATGAAAGCTATATTGGTTCGCTGATGGCCCAGGTTGGATGGATTGGTGTTGCAATGAATGCATGGTTGTTTGCCCACTTCTTTAGGAAGACGAATCTGGCAGGAATTCAATCCGAAAACGCACTGATTGTAAATGTGTTGAATGTTGGTTTACTGGTTACTTCTTTTGTAAACTACACCGCAATCAGTTTTACGAGTTGTTTCTTATTCTTTATTTTGTATACATGTGGGCTGCCATCCGAGAGAGAGACTATACAGCCTCGTATAATCGGGGAAGCCAAAGGAGTTGAATCATGAAAAAAAGC
>JAZUHV010000042.1:0-2526 GCA_045641925.1 Butyrivibrio sp. | reverse complement strand
GTGGTGTCGACCATATTAAAAAAACAACCTCTTACAATAAAAAAATCTACTTCGAAAATGTAGAATATTATTTTTCTTAACTTAATTCGTAAGAGGCTATATGGTATAAATGATTCAAAATGTTTATTATAGGCTCATCAGGGAGATAGTTCTCTGATGAGCCTTTTAATAATTTAATGGAGGAAAAAGAAATGAAAAAGAAAATAGTTGCAATGGTTATGGCAACTGCCATGGCGTTCGGCCTTATGGCTTGTGGCGCTCAGGAAGCACCCGCAGAGGAAGCTGAGGCTACCACCGAAGAGACTACTGAAGCAGTAGCTGACGAGGCTCCCGCAGCAAGCGGCGACATCATCAAGGTTGCTATCATCAACAACGACCCCAACGAGTCAGGCTACAGAACCGCTAACGATGCAGATCTCAAGAAGACCTTCTGCGCAGAGAACGGCTATGATGCATCATTCTACTACAGCCTTAAGAACGATGAGCAGATTCAGTTCGCTCAGCAGGCAGTAAACGATGAAGTTGATTACCTTCTTCTTTCAGCAGCTGATACCGCTGGTTGGGACGCAGTTCTTAAGAGCGCTCAGGACGCTGGCATCAAGGTTCTTCTTTTCGACCGTACCATCGATGCTGATCCAAGCTTATATGAAGCTTCCATCGTATCTGATATGGCTAAGGAAGGCCAGACCGCAGTTGATTGGTTAGTTGGTCAGAATTTATCTGAATACAACATCATTCACATTCAGGGACATATGGGTTCCGCAGCTCAGCAGGGTCGTTCAGGTGCTCTTACCGATACCGCTAAGGAAAAGGGTTGGAACATTGTAGTACAGCAGTCCGGTGACTGGAGTGCAGATAACGCACAGCAGATTGTACAGGCTGTTATCGATAATGGTGATGCATTCAACGTAATTTACGCTGAGAACGATGATATGGCTAAGGGTGCTGTAGCTGCTCTTGATAAGGCTGGTATCTCTCATGGCGTTGATGGCGATGTAATCATCATGGGCTTCGACTGCAACAAGTGGGCTCTTCAGGAACTCCTTGATAAGAACTGGAACTACGATGGACAGTGTAACCCATTCCAGGCTTCTTACATCGATGATATCATCAAGAAGTTAGAGAAGGGTGAGAAGATCACCGAGAAGACCATCATCATGACTGAGAAGGGCTTCTCTGCTGATTCAATCACTGCAGATGATGTAGCTAACTACGGAATCTAATTTGAACATAGGCTATAAGGCTTAATATGTAAGGAATGGCGCGGAAGACAAGGAGGAGATCCGGTCTCCGCGCCTTTTTTAAAACATTAGGAGGAGAGAGAACGTGGAGGATTCAGTTGTATTACAGATGCGCGGCATCCATAAGAGTTTCCCAGGCGTTCGCGCACTTCAGAATGTGGATTTCACCCTTCGCAAGGGCGAGGTACATGCGCTGATGGGAGAGAATGGAGCGGGTAAATCCACTCTGATTAAGGTATTGACCGGTGTATATACAAAAGATGCCGGAACAATTGAGATGGCGGGGAAGGGCGTCGTAACCATCCACTCGCCACAGGATGCACAAAATGTTGGAATTAGTACGGTGTATCAGGAAATTACCCTGTGCCCGAATCTTTCCGTAGCAGAAAATATTTTTATCGGACGTAGCAAGGATGTGATCCAGAAATGGGGCAATATCAATAAGCGTACGACCGAAATTTTAAAGAGTTTAGATATTCCGGCAAGAGCAAAGCAGCAGTTGGGCAGCTGTTCTATTGCGGTCCAGCAGATGGTAGCAATTGCGAGAGCCGTAGATATGGATTGTAAGGTTCTGATTTTAGACGAGCCGACATCTTCGTTGGATGAGCAGGAAGTAGCAAAGCTTTTCAAGCTGATGAGAGATCTGAAGGAAAGAGGCGTAGGTATTATCTTCGTTACCCATTTCCTGGATCAGGTTTATGAAATCAGTGAGCGTATTACTGTACTCCGAGACGGAAAACTGGTTGGAGAGTATACGGTAGAGGATTTACCACGTCTGCAGTTGGTATCCAAGATGCTTGGAAAAGAGATGGATGACCTTGCAGATATTAAAGAAGAACATGAAGAGGCTGAAGCAACCGATGATAATAAGGTTCTGGATATTGCAGGACTGGAAAGCACGGAAGGTATTAAGCCATTTGATTTTTATATTCGTAAAGGTGAGGTCAATGGCTTTACCGGACTTCTGGGCTCCGGCCGAAGTGAGTGTGTGCGTGCGATTTTCGGCGCAGACAAGACCATCGGCGGTGTGATTAAGAAGGAAGGTAAGGTTATCAAGATTGCCACACCATTGGATGCAATGAAGAACGGTATGGGTTACCTGCCTGAGGACCGTAAAAACGATGGTATCATCGGTGATTTGTCAGTGAAGGATAACATCATTTTAGCATTACAGGTTATGAGAGGCTTCTTCCGTCCGTTGTCTGAGCGTGAGAAGAACAAATTTGCAGAGGAATACATTAAGCTTTTGGGAATTAAGACCGCATCAGCAGAGACTCCGATTAAA
>JAZUHV010000041.1:0-3883 GCA_045641925.1 Butyrivibrio sp. | reverse complement strand
CAATGCGATTGCACTTGATCGAAAATTCGGTCATTCATTAAAGATTGTTACGTTAGAAGGCGAATTGCTGAATCCAGGTGGATCTATGTCCGGTGGTGCCTTTCGTAATCAGAGCAATTTACTTGGCCGCCGTCGTGAAATCGAGGATTTGGAAAATGTAATTGCTAAGTCTAAAGCTGCGATTGCCGAGATTGATGCTCAGATTGTAAAACAGGATCAGGATATTAAGGATGCAAATGAACAGCTTGGAAAGAACCAGGATGTTTTACAGGAGCTTCTTTTACAGCGAAATACTGCTCAAATGAATTATAATCAGGTCGCAGAAAAGAAGACTGAATTAAATACAATCTTTGAGAATAATCACAAAGAAGAGGCTGAAATTGATGCACAATTAGTTCGTATCAAGGATCAGATGGAAACCGATCAGCAGAAACTTATTTCAATTGATGAAGAGAATGAACGTCTGACCACTGAAATTCAGGATGAAAATATTCAGATTGAGATGTTAAAATCTGAGCTGGCCATTCTTACTGCAAAAGCACAGGAAGAACATATTGTATATTCTCAGGTATCTCAAAAGGCAGATTACGCAGAAGAACGTGTGAAACGAGTACTGCGTGAAATCGACCGATTAAAGGAAAATCGAGATGATTTATTAGAGGGTAAGTCTGAGAACGAAAGTGAAGTGGTGAAGAAGAATGCTCAGATTGAGCAGATTCGAAGCACCATCACTTACGCGGAGGGTGAATTATCCAATTATGATTCAGAAATTGCAGCATTACGTGCGAAGAAGGAAGAATTAACAGAGTCCATGAAGGATTTCTTCACCTCCAGAGAAGATTGTCAGGCTGAGGTGGTTATTCTTGAAAAAGAACAATTCCGATTAACACAGGAAAAGGACCGACTGGAAGTTGGCAGAGATTCCCGTATTGATTATATGTGGGAAGAATATGAAATCACTTATAGTCAGGCTCTGGCTATGAAGGATGAGGAACTGATTGCAAATGGTGACATTAAGGCTAAGGTTTCTGAAATCAAAGGCCAGATTAAGCAGCTTGGTCCTGTAAATGTTAATGCAATTGAAGAATACAAGGAAGTTAACGAACGTTACGAATTTTTAAAGAAGCAGCATGATGACCTTGTGGAAGGACGCGATAAGCTGATTAGTGTTATTGAAGAACTGGACACTGGTATGCGTGAAAAGTTCAAAGAAAAATTCGAAGAAATTCGTGAAGAATACGATAAAGTATTTAAGCAATTGTTTGGTGGTGGTAAGGGTGCACTCGAAATTGATCCGGATGTGGACATTTTAGAGGCAGATATTTCTATTATTTCTCAGCCACCTGGTAAGAAATTGCAGAACATGATGCAGCTTTCCGGTGGAGAGAAAGCATTATCTGCAATTTGCCTGCTGTTTGCAATCCAGAATTTAAAGCCATCTCCATTCTGTCTATTGGACGAAATTGAGGCGGCACTCGATGATTCGAATGTAGACCGCTATGCAAAATATTTACATAAGCTGACCAAGCATACGCAGTTCATTGTGATTACTCATCGTCGTGGAACGATGGCCAGCGCGGACCGTTTGTATGGTATTACCATGCAGGAGAAGGGTGTTTCAACGCTGGTTTCTGTTGATTTGATTCGTGATGAACTGGATGAACCGCAAAAAAAGTAGCACTTACAAGTTAGGAGAACTGCATGGGATTTTTTTCAAAATTAGTAAGTGGCCTCACAAAAACCAGAGATGGTGTTGTAAAGGGCTTAAATTCTATTTTTCGTGGATTTAGTAAAATTGATGATGACTTTTACGATGAGTTGGAAGAAACTCTGATTATGGGTGATTTGGGCGTTGAAACGACCGAAAAAATTATTGATGATTTAAAAATCCGCGTAAAAGAGCAAAAGATTAAAGAACCGCAGGAATGTAAAGATCTGTTAGTTAATTCGATTAAAGAGCAGATGGACATCGGTGACGCGGCTTATGAGTTTGAAAATCAAAAGTCTGTTATTTTGGTTATTGGTGTGAATGGTGTTGGTAAAACAACATCTATTGGAAAGATTGCTGCAGGTTTAAAGAAACAGGGGAAAAAGGTGATTCTGGCTGCTGCGGATACGTTCCGCGCGGCTGCTATTGAACAGTTGACAGAATGGGCCAATCGCTCTGGTGTTGATATTATTGCACAGCACGAGGGTGCTGATCCTGGCGCAGTAGTATTTGATGCATTACAGGCAGCAAAAGCCAGAAATGCAGATGTACTGATTTGTGATACTGCCGGACGTCTCCATAATAAAAAGAATTTGATGGAAGAATTGCGGAAGATTGACCGAATTATCGAGAAGGAATACCCGGATGCATATCGCGAGAATCTGATTGTCCTGGATGGAACTACCGGTCAGAATGCTTTGATGCAGCTAAAGGAATTTAAAGAGGTAACGAATATTTCCGGTATCATTTTAACGAAGATGGATGGAACTGCCAAGGGCGGTATTGCGGTGGCAATTCAGGCAGAATATGGCGTTCCTGTAAAGTATATCGGTGTAGGTGAAAAGATTGATGATCTTCAGAAATTTAATTCCGAAGATTTCGTAAATGCATTATTTACAACGGATGAGGTTGTAGAAGGAGAATAAACCATGATGGAGACTTTGAGCCTTGAAAAATTTGAAGAGGCATCTGAAATTGTAAAAGAGGTTACGCTCGAAACGCCTCTTGTTTATAGCGAATATTTCAGTAATGTTACAGGCAATAAAGTGTATTTTAAGCCAGAGAATATGCAGTACACAGGTGCATACAAGGTGAGAGGTGCATACTATAAGATTAGTACCTTGACGGATGAAGAACGCGATAAGGGATTGATTACGGCCTCAGCAGGAAACCATGCACAGGGGGTTGCTTATGCAGCAAAGATTTATGGCGTGAAGGCCATCGTTGTAATGCCTACCTCCACACCAATTATTAAGATTAATCGTACCAAGAGCTATGGGGCAGAGGTTGTTCTTTACGGAAATGTTTATGACGAGGCATGTGAGTATGCGAAGAAGCTTGCTGCGGAAGAGGGATATACCTTTATTCATCCTTTTGATGATCTCGAGGTCGCTACTGGTCAAGGAAGTATTGCGATGGAAATTATTAAGGAGCTTCCTACCGTTGATTATATTCTCGTACCAATTGGAGGCGGCGGACTTGCTACTGGTGTATCCACGCTTGCTAAGATGCTAAATCCGAAGATTAAGGTTATCGGTGTCGAGCCAGCTGGAGCGAATTGCATGCAAGAGTCTATTAAGAATGGTAAGGTGACGACACTTGCTGGCGTTAATACCATTGCAGATGGTACTGCGGTTAAGACACCGGGAGAAAAAATCTTTCCATTTATCCAAGAAAATTTAGATGATATCATTACTATTGAGGATAACGAATTAATTGTAGCTTTCTTGGATTTGGTGGAGAATCATAAGATGGTGGCAGAAAACTCTGGCCTCCTTACAGTAGCTGCTTTGAAGCATTTGAATGTGGAAAAGAAAAAGATTGTTTCGATTATTAGTGGCGGAAATATGGATGTGATTACAATGTCCTCTGTCGTTCAGCACGGACTGATTCAGAGAGGAAGAGTATTCTCTATGACTGTTCTTCTTCCTGATAAGCCAGGTGAACTTTTGAAGGTTGCGCAGGTAATTGCTAACGTAAAGGGTAATGTTATCAAATTGGAACACAATCAGTTCGTCTCCATCAACCGAAATGCTGCTGTGGAATTGAAGATTACACTAGAGGCTTTTGGAATCGAACATAAAGAAGAAATCAATGAGGCCATGAAGGAAGCTGGATATGTTCCTAAGCTGACACAGACTACGTTTCAAAAATTTACAACCTGTCAAGAAAAAA
>JAZUHV010000040.1:0-24035 GCA_045641925.1 Butyrivibrio sp. | reverse complement strand
CCCATTAATCCAAACAGTGCACCCATCAATGTGATTTGATTTGGCGTAATGTTTTGCGGAATTTTCGGTCCTACGTACTTATAAAGAAATTTGTACATCAAATTCTCTAAGGGACTCGGGACCTGCTTATCTATTTTTTGTTCTTCTTTAACATTACTCATCGTCATGCGCCCTCTTCGCAAAAATATTGTGAATAAAGGATTTTACATAATCCCCATAGTCTATGAAATCATAAACGCCTTCCTTCTTGGCCCGAAGGAAGAACCTGATTAGCAGCTTATAATATTGCAGGTAAAAGCCTCGCACACTCATATGCTCCGGTTTTGCCACCAAATGTAAATAATCATAATGCGATGGATTATCTGTAATCAGACGGTCCTTAAAGGCCTCCGAGCTCTCCAATCCCATCTCCGGCGTGTATATGGAGACAGCCACATGGCGAAGGTTGTTTTCCTTCACATAGCGGTATAAAAGTTTAAAATCTGCCCGCTTAAAGTCCAAATCCAGAATAAACATTGCCATCATATGAAGCTCCAGATCGTTGCAAATTGCGATGGCCTTTCGGTTGGTTTCATCGGAGGTTCGCTTATCATAATCCTTCAGAAGTTTATCTGAAACCGCTTCAATGCCAACCAGGATATAATAAAAACCAATCTCCTTTAATTCCCTCATCAAATCTTTATGAGAGGCAATAAAATCCGCTCTGCCATAGCAGATATACTTTTTCTGAATTCCACGTTCACGAATCAGGGCAATGAAACGCAAAAGTCGTGCCTCATCATATAGAAAATCATCGTCCACAATATAAATATTGGAATCGGGAATACTTTCAATCTCGTCCACCACCAGATTAATATCTCTGGCACTGTAGGTGGAATGATTCATACGATTACGGTGACAGAACCTGCAGCGATATGGACAGGAAAAAGCAGTTCTAACCCATGCAGCATGCTCCATTTCCAAATATCGGTAATTATCCGGATGCTCATAAAAATATGTACGATCCGGCATAGGAAATGAATTGATGTCGACCGGTTCGGACGGATTGGACTTCCAGCCGGCATCGGTTTGATAGCAGGTACCAGAAAGTGCAATTTCCGGTCGGGCATTTTCGCTGGTCTTTCTGGCTTCCAGCATTGCATCAACAAGCTTTGGAACCGCAAAAAAATCATAGGAGGTCAGAATAAAATCCACGTAGTCGCGATACATACGCTCATAACAAAGCTGCGCATGCAACCCTCCTATGATCGTAATGATTTCAGAATTCTTCGCTTTCGCACGTTCACAATACTCCAGCATGAAGTTTTCCTGTCTGGTGCGTCCACAAACATAAACCACCTGAGGATTGTATCGCGCTAAAGCCTCTGTCATTGGACAATTTTCCACCTGACCATCCCACAAATAAACCTGGTGCCCCATCGCCTTCAAAATAGCCGATAAATGCTCCAGCTCCAGACATTCATTTTCAATAATCCCCTTAAAATTATATCTCGTTCGCGATATTTCCGGGTGAACCAAAAGATAGGTTAAGGATGCGCTCATGCGTCTGCCTCCATCTGTGCGGCAGCATCTATTGCTGCCTCCTTTTCAAGCTCCGTATATGCCACTTTACCGACCAAAGTCTTTGGAAGTTCCGCTCTGAATTCATAGGCCACCGGCCAGGAATATTTCGCCAGTTTCTCCTCACACAAATTGCGCAAAGCACGTTCGGTCTGCGCATCTGCTTCATAGCCGTTTCGCAACACCACATAGGCCTTTGCAACCTGTATTTTATATGGGTGCGGAATCCCCACAACGCAGGACATCAGCACTGCAGGATGTGAATCCAGCACATTCTCGATATATTGCGGATATACATTATAGCCCGAGCTGACAATCATTCTCTTTAAGCGCTGTTTAAAATACAAAAAACCATCTGCATCCATACAGCCCAAATCACCCGTATGCAGCCAGATTTTTCCATCCTCATGCTCACGAAGCGTCTGCGCGGTCTCTTCCGGGTGTCCCAAATATTCCTTCATCACGGTTGGTCCGCTTAATACGATTTCGCCCTCTTCTCCGTATGGCACTTCCTCTGTAGTCTGTGGTCGCACAATCTTATAAAAGGTATCCGGATATGGGATTCCAATGCTTCCTTCCCGGTACACATTCTTTGGCATCATACAGCTACCTGTTACACATTCCGTCAGACCATAGCCCTCACGAACCGTTGCATCTGTACCATGCGCCTTCAAAAAGGCATCTATTTTCTGCTTCAAACTAACAGACAAAGCATCTCCGCCAGAAATAATACATTTAATAAAGGATAAATCCACGCCATCCAATTTACGATTCTTTAGCATGGCCTCATATAAGGTAGGCACACCGGCGATAATATTTGGACGGTATTTCTTCAACAGCTGGTCAAATGTGGATGCAGAAAAGGTCGGCAAAATCACACTGCAGCCACCCATATACTGCACTGTATGAATACATATTCCAAGTCCAAAGCCATGAAAGATTGGCATAATAGCAAGTACGCGGTCACGTTCCCCAATATTGGCACAGGCTTCCACGCCCTGCATGGCAAGTGCGCAGAAATTCATATTGGTAAGAGCAATTCCCTTTGGGATTCCGGAGGTTCCTCCACTATATAATATTACAGCCGTGTCCTCTGGTTTTCCGGAATGTACTGGCACTGTTTCCTCTTTGTTCACAGCTTTTATGAATTTTTTCCAGGTGATAAAACGCGAATCCTTCACCTTCACCCTTTTTTGCTTGGTAAGCTTATAACCAAGCTTTAATCCCACCGGCATGGATTCGGAAGGGGATACATAAATTACACGGCGAAGCTTTGTACGATTTACGATTCTTTCAATCTTGGAAATTGCCAAATCCACCACCAGAAGGATTTCGGAATTTGTATCTGTTACGTAACGCTCAATTTCCGCCTCCGCAGACAATGGATGAATCATATTCGCAATGGCACCAAGACGGTTAATTGCATAAAACATCATAATTGCTTCCGGTGTATTTGGCATACAAATACTCACAACATCGCCGTTTTTCACGCCATGAGCCATCAACGCCCCTGCAGTCCTTCGAATTTGCGCCTCAAACTCTCGATACGTCACACAACGATTAAAGTAATTATAGCTAATCAGGTCGCTATGTTTTTTTACCGATTCTTCAAACATCTCATAAAGAGAGCATTCTGGGTATTCTAAGTGCTCGCGAACTCCCTCATAATATCCATACCATGGTGTTTTAATTCCCTTTGTCTCCACAGCCATTTTTAATCCCCTGTCAATTATTGTTGCTTCGAATAATTTCCGTGCTGTAAAAGCAACCCCTTTATGCGTTCGTATAACAACGCATTTGCCTCCTCGATGGTATTTTGTGAAAAATCCATCGGCTCTGAATAAATGATTCGAAGCGTCTTACTTCTGAATTTGTAATCGCCCACAATTGCATAAGGCACGACCTTGCAATTAGTACGCTTGGCCATCACCACCGCGCCATATTTAAATGGCAGTAAAATTTCATCGGTAAAATTGCGTTTCCCCTCTGGGGACAGGTTAATCAAATTGCCCCGCTCCAGATATTCCACTGCAGCATCCAAAGCCGCTTTGTTATGCGCCGCACGCAGATCCACCGGAATGGTTCCCAGTGCCCGAAAAAACCATCCAAGCGCAGAATCATGTAAATCCTTTTTTGCCAGAGTGTGCACCGTGCGCCTGGTGCTGGCATCCACTAAAATAGGATCCAGTGCATGCTTATGGTTCCCCGCGATTACACAACGTCCTTCAGTCGGAATATATTCTTTTCCTTCAATCCTTGGATGATAAATAAACATCATCAATCCATACGCCAACGGGCGGATAAACCGATAAAGCCACGGATTATCCTTCTTCTTTTTCTCTTCCAAATCAGTCTCCGTTTACACAAAAAGGGTGTGACAAAAACTGTTACACCCTCTCCTTAGTTTTTTAATCCTCCACTTCAAAGTGGTAGGTATTTCCAATCATTTTTTTACTAATGTATGTTCCCTTATCCGCACGCAAATAAAGGCTTGCAAAGTCATCCTCTGGTGCACCATCATAAAAAGCTGCACCCAGACTGACATTTACCTCATGACCATCCAAATCCTCAACACGCATCAAATGAATTGCTTCAAAGAATCGTTCAATGATTTTGACACCATTCTCTTTGTCGCATACCTGCGGAACATAGACAGCAAATTCATCGCCACCCAAACGCATAACAATGTCACGGTCGCGAAAGACTTCCTTCATGCAATCCGCCATCGCAATCAATACCTGATCACCAACGCTATGTCCATAGGTATCGTTGATGGACTTAAATTTATCAATATCCAATAAGCAAAACATGCCCGGAATTCTTTGACGAATCAGCGAACGAATCTTCGCCTCACCACCACCACGGTTGTTAATACCGGTCAATGCATCAATCTCGGATAATCTGCGCAATCTGCGATTATTTCTCTGAACAAGAAATACCAAAACACTGGAAGCCAAAAGCAAGGTCACTATGCCAAGAACAATATAAACGAACAGGCCATAGCGTTCCATAAAGGTTTTATTAACCTTCTTAACAACATATCGCTCATAGAAGGTAATATCCATACCGTTTTTCTTTATACTTACCAATGCACGATTCATCAGATTTAACAGGGTAGAATTCTTTGAATTTACCCCATAACAGGACTGGCACTGCATCAGATTGTATACTGGCAGAATATTCGCATATTCCTCATTTTCCAAAATTCTTTCAGAAACCTGCTTGCGGGCAACAACATAGTCCACTTTACCAATCATCAGGGCATGGAACTCCTCCTCGTAGGAAGAATATCGCTCCGCTCCCACCAAAACTCCGTAAGCATCCAGCTGGTCAACATTTTCTACAGTAGCAATGCTTTTACCAAGCACATCCGATATGCTGTTAACCGGTGCCCTGGCATAAATCATCAACGCATCGGTGCTGGTGATCTCGGTTTTTATATAACCCTCCCCCGTACTGGAGAACGCATCCAAACCCAGAATAACATCTGCACTGCCCGCATTCATTTGAGCTTCACATTCGCTTAATGGAAGCAGTTTTAATTCCACATTGTACTTAAATCGATCGGCCAGCTCATAAATCATGGCAATATCATAGCCGGTCGGGTTACCATCCTCATCCAGATAACTAAATGGTGCATAATTTTCGTCTGCAACTACCGTAAAGCTGTGCGGATACACATTGTGCGGCTTCAGTTTGTTTTCATTATGGCGAAGAATCAAATTCCCATTAGCAACCAGGTAGAACATGGTCATGCCAATCACAGTAATTCCCGCAAGACTGGCCAATACAATCGGAACCACAGGAACACGCCGCTCTTGTGTAACTGCGTCCTTACGCTTCTGCGCCACAACCAAATAAAATATGCCATACAATAACAGCAGTACGGAAAATACAATAACAATGTAATATGCCGTATGATATCGAATGACATAAGTTTCTGCTTTGTCTGCATAAACCGTCAGACTCATTTCATTCAATAATGTCGACTGCCTCATGACATAATTTGTAATGTTGCTTGGCTCTGACATTCCAGGGACAGGATTCTCACCGCGATCTCTTAGCAGAACCTTGATTAGATTGTCCGCTTCCAAATGGCGTACATACGCAGTCAAATCTTCCACGTCAATATCCATACCAAGGACACCGATTACCTGGTCATCAGCATATAATGGAACAACATAGGAAATCATGCATACTTCCTTGTTCGCATTGTAATACGGTTCCATCCAAACAGCATGGCCGTAATTTAATGGAATGGTATACCAGCCAAAATGCTCAATATCCTTTGAATCATAAACAGAAAGATCTGTTATGGTATATTCCTCAAGCTCGCCCGCCTGATTATAGCCAATAAAAAAGCCCTCTGTTCCATTTCCTGCGACTTCCGGAGCAATTCGAAAATAACCAGTATAACAAAGTTCTTCTGCATGAAGTGCCAGTGCTACCTGCATCTTCATATCACGGATGATTTCACTACGCATTTCCTTGTTCTGCCAATCATCCAATGACATATGGCCTTCCATAAGATTTGCTGCCATAAGTTCCAGCGAATTCTGAACATAATATAGCTTCTCATCCACCTGGGAAACTACGTACTTCGCCTCAATTTCCATATGATGCTCCACGCGTTCCTGCTCCTTTAGCATCATAAAGGAAATGGCAATCAGAATCAGCAAAGAAGATACCACCATCATGATTCCGGTCAATATGCTTTTGTTTCTTGTTCGAAAATCCATGTGTTACCCTTTTACAACAAGACTTCGCGGTTCGTTCCATAAAAGATATCGGAATTGCCCGCAATTTTTTCACAAATGCGTTTTATATGGTCCCAATTATCATTGCCATCAAACTCATATGCATGTCCCCACAGATAAAAAAGCTGTGGCGTCTTTTCGTCCGCAGGCATATCTAAGAATTTATCCACCAGTTTCATCACATACTCATTGTCATGATGGCAGGTTGGACGAAATCGTAATAAATCCGACTGCATTGCAAAATCCATAGAATCCCAAACGGTGCGTCCATATAGAAAGCCTGCCTTGCGAAGGCGCTCTACGGTAGTATCATCAAACGCTCCATAGGCATATGCCATGCCAATCGGTTCCGTGCCAAACAGACTGGTCAGATTCTCTCTGTCCGTCAAAAATTCGGCATCAAAGGCCTCCTGCGTTTTCAGTTCGAGCGGATTGATATGGGTCAATCCATGCACAGCAATTTCATGTCCAGCATAGATTTTCTGCAAGGAATCCAAAGGCAATCTGCTCACCTCAAAACGATCCTTATACATCCATCGTTCCGATGATCCTAAAACAGCAGAGTTCAGGTTAAAGGTGCACTTTAACCCGTACTCATTGAATATCTCAATCAGTCTGACATCGGACTCCACGCCATCATCATAGCTGAACGTAACCGCTTTACATCTACCATTCCAATTCATAAAACACTCCAGGGTTTCCAATTAACGAATCTTCTTCATACGCTCAATCGCTTCTACGGTGCTCTCGTAGGTGCCGAACGCAGTCAAACGGAAGTAGCCTTCTCCACTTGGACCGAATCCGGAGCCAGGAGTACCTACAACGTTTGCATTCTCCAAAACATAATCAAAGAAATCCCAGGAAGACATTCCATCGATGGTCTTTAACCAGATATATGGTGCATTTACACCACCGGATACAGAATATCCAGCCTCTGCCAGGCCTTCCTTGATAACCTTTGCATTGTTCATATAGTAAGCAACCTGCTGCTTTAACTGTGCCTTACCCTCTTCGGAGTAAACTGCCTCGCCGGCACGCTGAATGATGTATGGAGCACCATTATACTTGGTGCCATGACGTCTCGCCCAAAGAGAATTCAGCTTTACGCCATCACATTCCAAAGCCTTTGGAACTACGGTAAAGCCAAGTCTCACGCCGGTAAAGCCTGCATTCTTAGAAAAGCTGCGAAGCTCAATTGCACAGGTCTTTGCACCATCACACTCATAAATGGTATGTGGTACATTATCTTCAGAAATATATGCTTCATACGCTGCATCATAAATAATTAACGCCTTATTTGCATTGGCATAATCCACCCACTTTTGCAATTCATCCTTAGAGATGGTTGCACCTGTTGGATTATTTGGAAAGCAAAGATAAATAACATCCGGAACCTCAGAAGGAAGCTGTGGTGCGAAACCATTCTCCTCTAAGCAAGGCATGTAGATAACATTGCTCCACATTCCGGTATTGGCATCATATTCGCCAGTTCTTCCTGCCATAACATTGGAATCCACATATACCGGATAAACAGGATCGCCTACTGCGATACGGTTATTCAGGCCAAGGATTTCCTGAATGTTTGCGGAATCACTCTTTGCACCATCGGATACAAAGATTTCATCCAAATCCATATCAACGCCGCGTGCATTGTAATCATTTTTTACAATAGCGGAACGTAAAAATTCATAACCAAGATCAGGAGCGTAGCCTCTGAAGGTTTCTCCTGCTGCCATTTCATCTACAGCACCATGTAAGGAGCTAATAATAGCAGGTGCCAACGGCTGCGTAACATCACCAATGGATAATTTGATGACCTTCTTATCAGGATGAGCGGCTCTGAATTCGCAGTCCTTTCTGGCAACAGTGGAAAACAAATAGCTTCCAGGTAATTTCAGGTAGTTTTCGTTCAGTTTAAACATTGTAGTTTCCTCCTCTATGTTCAACGCATACAGCGTGATTAATCATGATATAAACAAAGTACCATCTTTGCGGTTTCGACAATGGAATTTCCACTGTCCATGCTGCATTTTTGTAAATACTTGTGTGCCTCGTCCTCGGACATATGGTTTCGTTCCATCAGGATTGCCTTCGCTTCTTTTAGCGTTTTCATATCCTCCTCAGAACGAGTCTTTGGCTGAAGCTTCGCTTTCTTTCTTCGACGCGTTTGCGCCTCAAACATCATCTGCACCGTATTGAGCAGATCATTCGTTTTTAATGGTGGACTGACCTTGATGATGCTTTCATCCTCACCATCGAGCCAATTTGCACGACTGGCAATTAAAAGCATGTCAAAGGAGGACGGGAGGTCCTCCTTCAACTGCGTATAATACATATCCACATAGCGGTAACTGCAAATGCACAATCCACCATTTAAACTGTGCGCATACTCCAATGCCTGCGCACCACTGGTACAGATTGCATCCACATGGTATCCGCTTTTTACCAACAGGTTTTTGATGTTTCTTGCATCATCCGCCTTTGGAAATACAACAATGATATTTTCCATCGTTTTAAGCCTTCGGAAAAAGTATAGTAAAAATTAGAATTTCTTCAGGTATTCGTTAATTTCCCAATCACTAATGGTAATCTTGTAAGCATTCCACTCTGCCTTCTTAGCGGCAATATACTTCTGAGCGGTTTCTTCTCCGAGAACACCGATAACGAACTGATCCTCTTCCATCTTCTTAATTGCATGGTAGAGATTATCAGGAAGAGAATGAATACCTCTGTCCTTCTTTTGCTGCTTGGTCAGCGCGAAGATGTTTTCATCCACGCTTGGGCAAACCTCCATCTTATTACGGATGCCATCAAGACCTGCCATCAGGCAGACAGCAATAGCCAAATATGGATTTGCAGATGGATCCGGATTACGTAATTCAATACGGGTTCCTTTACCACGCGCTGCAGGAATACGAATAAGTGGGCTACGGTTTTTTGCAGACCATGCAACATAACAAGGTGCCTCATAGCCCGGAACCAAACGCTTATAGGAGTTAACCAATGGGTTCGTAATCGCTACAAAACCATTGATATGTGCCATCAAGCCGGCAACGAAATGGTAAGCATCCTCTGAAAGACCATTTAAACCATTTTCATCTGCGAAGATGTTCTTGCCATCCTTTTCAAGAGACATATTAATATGCATACCAGAGCCTGCGCAGCCTGCCTTTGGCTTTGGCATAAAGGTTGCATGTAAGCCATGACGCTGTGCAATCGTCTGAACTGCAAGCTTAAAGGTCATAATGGAATCAGCAGTCTTTACTGCTTCACCATACTTAAAATCGATTTCATGCTGTGCAGGAGCACACTCATGATGAGAGGCCTCGATGGTAAAGCCCAAGTCCTCAAGGGTAAGTACCATGTCACGTCTTGCGCTCTCGCCCAAATCGTTCGGGCCCAGATCAAAGTAGCCAGCGCGATCGTTAGAATTGGTGGTCGGTGCACCATTCTCATCTACATTGAATAAGAAAAACTCGCATTCCGGACCTACGTTAAAGGTGTAACCCATCTTTGCAGCCTCAGCGACAGCCTTCTTTAAGATGTAACGAGGATCGCCTTCAAACGGGGTACCATCAGTCTTATATACATCACAGATTAAACGGGCAACCTTACCGGAAGCAGGCTTCCAAGGGAAGATTACAAAGCTGTCCAAATCCGGACGAAGATACATATCGGATTCCTCAATACGGGCAAATCCATCGATGGACGAACCATCGAACATCATTTCATTGTTCAGAGCCTTTCCCAACTGGCTCTTTGGAATTGCAACATTCTTCAAAATACCGAAAATATCGGTGAACTGAAGACGAATGAACTCCACATCATTTTCTTCCACAAGTTTGAAAATATCGTCTTTCGTATAATTAGACATTTCCTTGCTCCTCCTACTTGGTTCTCAATCATATATTCTCACATTTTCAAGCCGAAAAAACAGGCTCCAACTCACTTTCGCCTATTTCCCCATACTTATGCCTATACTATCAAATTTTGCACGGTAAAGTCAACCGACAGCCTGCCTAAAAATCTTGTCAGAAAATGTTTCCTCGTGCTATACTCTATCCAAAATGTAGTAACTGAAAGGGAGAAAACTATGTATAGAAAACGACTTCTCTCCGGTGCACTGGCAGCAGGTCTTATGGTCAGTGTAGGTCTCTTCGGCTGTCAGACTTCTTTGAATAGCCCAGCCGAGACTACAACGGCTCCCCAAACTGAGTTTCCATCTACCACTGAGGCTCCTACTGAGACAGAGGAACCGACTACGGAGGAAGAAACTGAGGCGCCGATTACCATTAGCCTGGTTTCCATCGGCGATATGCTGATGCATTACGGAGTAAATTATAAAGCCCTATGGAGCGGTAATTGGGATTACTCTTATCTATATGGCAGTACCCATGAAGCCATCGCCGCGGCCGATTTAGCCATTGTAAACAACGAATGTCCTATGGGTGGCAATGAGTTAGGAAACATCTCATACCCTTGCTTCAATGTTCGCACGGAATTGGGTGACACAGAAGTTGCAACCGGCTTTGACGTTATCCTTTGTGCCTCCAACCATACCATGGACCAGGGCATCAACGGCTTATTAAATACCGCTAATTTCTGGGACACAAATTACCCAGACATTGCCATGCTCGGTATCCATGCCACCGAAGAAGATGCCAAGGAAATCACCGTGGTAAACGTTCAGGGCATCGATATTGCATTATTGAATTATACCTATGGATTAAATGGATACAGTCTTCCTGAGGATATGCCTTTTGCCTGTGATTTGATGACAGATTGGACCAAAGAAAAGATTCAGAGTGATATCACACGTGCCAGAGATATGGCAGATTTTGTTATTGTATTCCCACATTGGGGAACGGAATATACCACAGAAGAAACGGACGAGCAGCGTCAATGGGCGCAGTTCTTTGCCGATCAGGGTGTGGATTTAATTATCGGTACACATCCGCATGTATGTGAACCGGTCAAATGGATTTCTGCCGAAGATGGCCGCCAGGTGCTTTGCTATTACTCACTCGGCAATTTCACCTCTCTTCAGCCATGGCCGGTAACCATGCTCGGCGGCATGGCCAATGTGTCCATCACCAAAGACCATACCGGCACCTATATTTCAGATTACGGAATGAAGTATCTAGTAACACAGTATGAATACTTCAGCGCTGAAACTCCTTGGGTAGTGACCAATACCTATTATCTGGATGAATATACCGATGAATTGGCCGCAAAGCATAGCTGGACTGTTGGTTCCGGATATGAATGGTTAAATACACCATTCAGTGTGGCAGGGCTAAAGGAATTGGCCAAATCCATCACACCGGATTTAGTTGATTATTGATTGGATAAAATAAGGCTCCGCAAAAATGCGGAGCCTGTTTTTATGCATTTACGACCTGATTTCTACCATGTTCCTTTGCATAATACAAATGTTCATCGGCAGTCTTTAATGCGTCCTCTATACTGAGTCCTGCGGAATCCACCACACCGTAACTCATGGTAAAGCGAATCTCCTGATCCTCATAAGGGACCATTGTTTCACGAATTTCAGCCAAAATCTCCCATAGCAAATCCGTAGAAGTATTCAAATCACGGTCTTCAAAGACAAAGAGAAATTCCTCTCCACCCCATCTGGCAACCATTCCCTTGCCGGTCATATGCTTTCTTAAGATAGCCGCAACCGTTTGTAATACCAAATCGCCCGCGTCATGCCCGTAAGTATCATTTACCTTTTTAAAGAAATCAATATCACCGATGCAGACGCAATACTGTCCACCGCTTTCCTCCAACGATTTCCAGACTTCCTTCAGATATTTATTCGCATATCGACGATTATATAATTTGGTAAGTGCGTCCTTTTCAACCAGTTCTCTCAAAGAAAACTGCATGGCAGAGGCCGCTGTTGCCATCTCTCCGATTTCGTCTGAGCGGGCGGCTACCTCTTCACGAATTTCTGTCTTCAGATTTCCCTTTTGAACAGACTGTAAAAACTTCAGAATGGCTTCCAATGCCTTTCGAATATTCTTACCGTAGGTCCAGCTAAAGAAGCCGGCAATAGCCATTACCACAAATACAACGACCAACATCGGAATAACCGATTGTGCTACCGCAAGATTCACCTGATGCGAAGGCTTTAACACCTCGATGGCACCGACCACCTCGCCTGCGCCATTGTGAATTGGCATATAATATGCAAAGAAAGCATCACCATTGACATTCGTATTCTCATAAAACATTGCCGCATCCGCATCCAGTACCTGTCTGCGAATGACCAGATTCATGGATACACCAACCAAATCCTTCCCCTGATGATCCGTTAGGGAGGTCAGCATACGAAGGTCCCCATAAAACAGGGTTGTATTCAGGCCTGTGTCCTGATAGATATTGGCCAAATAGCGATTATCCAAAAGCTTATCGCCTTTTTTAAGTCCCATCAGGGTATCGGAGCGTACGACCTCGTATTCGCCCGGATACAGCGAATCATAGGTATTGGCTATGGCATATGCAACATTGCCCATCCCCTCTTTGACCTCATCATAGACGGTGCTTCGACCTCTGTAAAAGGCCACCGCCATAATGATAATGCCCACCAGAAGGATTGGCATTAATGTCATGATTAAGAAGGAGGTTCTAAGACTTCCTTTATTACTTTTGGTTTTCATGGTTCATCACCTTTTCCAATTTTTGGTGGAAATAATTCACCTTATATTTAGAATGCAGGAATACCTGATCGGAGTACAGACTGATGTAGCCGGATACAACATAGCTGACACCGGAAGCTACCAGAATGTAAGGACCTGCCTCAAAACCAAATAACTCGAAACTGATTAGCATAGCCGCGATTGGGCAATTGGTTACGCCACAAAATACCGCTGTCATACCAAGGGCTGCACTCATTGTCGGAGGGAGTCCCATAATACCGCCCATAAAGCAACCAAAGGTTGCTCCAATACAGAAGCTTGGCACAATTTCGCCGCCCTTAAAGCCACCAGCCAGAACGAGTGCCGTTAAAATCATCTTTAAGGCGAATGCATATGGTTGTGTTTCCCCTTCCATAATAGCGCGGTCAATCAATTCCGTGCCTGCGCCAAAGTAATCGCCTGTGTGTAATATCGTCGTTACCGCAATAAAAACAGCCGCAACTACAACCACGCGGACAAATTGATTTTTAACAAGCTTTTTAATCCATTTCTTAACATAATGTAAAACCACGCAGAATAAAATGGCAACCACGCCACAGAGCACACCTAAGCCCAGACAGCGTAACAAATCCAGTGCGTTCATTGCCGGAATATCGGTCAGGGAATAATTCTCACCATGTACTCCGAACCAATTGGCAATCAGTCGTGCCATAACAGCGGACACAATGCATGGAAACAGTGCAGAATAATACATTACACCAACCATAGCCACCTCAATGGCAAATACCGCCGCAGCAATCGGAGTTCCGAAGATGGCAGAGAATGCAGCACTCATACCGCACATAACCATCACCTTGCGGTCCATCTTGTCAAAACGGAACCATTTGCCAATCTGGTTACCAATGCTGCCGCCAAGCTGCAAGGCCGCGCCTTCTCGTCCTACGGACGCTCCGCACAAATGTGACAGAACGGTACCAACAAAGATGAGCGGTGCCATCTTAATTGGCACATCATCATCAGCAGAAATGGTGGCGAATACCTGATTGGTTCCACGGTCATTCTCGCTTTTTAAAAGCTTATAAAAGCCCACAATCGCCAAACCTGCGATTGGAAGCAGGTATACAATCCACGTATACGTTTTACGCAAATCCGTCACCCCTGCAAGACAACGCGCGAATAAGGCACTTGCCGCACCTACCAGCGCACCTACAAAGATGCCCATACCCAGCCATCGCAGGATGTCCACGATGCGCGCTCTCATGTCTAAGAAAAATTGTTTATTAATCTCCGGCATGTTTTCCTTCCTTATGACTACTCGTCATACTTTCCTTTTAGCTCCTCCGCCTCTGCACTTCCAAATGTCTGAAGCGGTGTCTTCAAAAGTTTTTCTAAATCTTCATTTTCCTTATCAATCTTCTGCTGGCGCTTCTTACGAACCACGAAGATCATTACTACTACGCCCACAACAACCAGTACGCCTACAACAATTAGCACAACATAGCGCAGTCGAATCGGACCGCTCATAATTGCCTTGCCAGATGCCGTAAAGGCCTTTGCCAAAAATTCATCCACATCCAGTGAGGTATCGTCATAGTAATACTGCAGTCTGGTTTCAAAAATACCCTTTGCTTCCTCATCCAGAACAATCTCAGCATCTCTACCAATGACATAGAAGAAGTGACCGTCCATATAATCCGGCCTGTCATTTTCACAAGCAAAATAAATCCATAGAAAATGGCCCTCATCCGTAAAGAGCTCCTGATATTTTTCCTCTGCAAACTCAGCTCTTGCCTGCGGACTGTTAAACAGCTTTTGGTCGTAGGATGCCAGATATACATATGGCTGAACGCCCGTAGAGTTGTAAAAGTTTTCCAAACCACGAATCAGAGTTCGATCGGTACGAATTCCAAACCATCCAAGCTCGTCGGTATACCAGGTATTGGAGTAATTCAAATACTTCGCATCCATTTTCTCGCGCTTCTCCGAGCTTGTTTCAAGCTTAACATCGGAAGAGCCCGGTGCATCACAGGCACATGAGGAAAGTCTGATAGACTGGCAGGCACCCGCCATACCACCTAAAATGGCGAGAATTACAATCAGTAGAACCAATCCATAAAGGACGCCACCACAGCCGCTACAACCGGACGAACTGTGACCGCCATGAAAATGAGATGGTCCGCCATAAAATACAGGGCCATAGTGATGATGGTGGCCACTGTTATAGTGAGAACCATTATTATAGTGAGAGCCCCCGCTATAGTGAGAGCTGCTTCCACCGGACCAGCTTGAGCCTCCAAAAGAGCCTCCACTACTATGACCACGTCCGCCAAAGCTTCCGCCGCCGCTGGAATGTCCACCTCCGTGGAAGCCGCCTCCGCCGCCAGAATGTCCGCCTCCGCCTCTAGCCATTTTTTAATCCTCCTTCACACCCGGCAACCCCATAACCAGTTCCGGTAATTTCACATTGCTTTTAATATTCTCCGTCACTGTCAGCGTACCCAACTTGATTACCTGACCAATGATATTGCGTGCCATCTTCTTGGTTTCCTTATCCATTCCATGGTAGGTCTGGTAAATCTTCCCAAGTGCCTCGCGTGGATGGCTCATCATCTCTGAGAAGGACTCCCCACCGGTTTCTAAGGTTGAGAATACCAACTCTACGAAAAACTCTCGTTCTTCGTCACTGATGTCCTTAATCCATTTATGTACAGCCTCATTAAAGATCAGGCTGGAATTTTTAAACTCCTTCACGGTTTCAAAGCAACGTCCCCTTACCTGCCAGGTTTCTGCATTGTGCTGGGTAATTCCGCGATCCGTACAATCCACAATGGAGAATGCTCCATCATGGTACAAAATCATTCCGACAATGGATTCCTCAGGCATATAGGAATGTACGCGGTCCTTAATCGATAAATATTCCTCATCGTGAACCACTTCCTCCATAAATCCAGGTCCATCGAAGTTATAAACTTCCACAATTCGATTTTTCAAGCGTGTGTCCACGCGCATGGAAGAGTACATCGCAAGATTTCCACCCTTTGAATGTCCACCGACAACTGCTTTCCCATCAATTTGCTTTAGTACCTCTGTCAGATATGCCTCTGCTTCAATCTGAGAAGCTACCGGCATGGTATAGCAAACCTGAAAGTCCTCCTGCCATCCAGCCAACGTATCATCCGTGCCGCGAAAGGATACATAATATTCTTCTTTTAAAAAACGAATGGTCAGTGCACCAAACTGCTTTGCTCTGGCCGGATCATAATCTGAACGATAATTTCTCAGGCTAATATTTCCATAGCGCCTTGTATTCATACATAAGCGTAACAGATTGCTGGTATTTTGAAAAAGGGCTGTTCCCGCTTCGATTTTTTTGCGGGAATACTTCTTAAAATATCGCTTGCCAACCTCTTTTAATGATACTTCCTCCGGTGAATCCTCCACCAAAATGTCCTCTAACTGAAGGTATGAAAGCTGTGACATAATCAGGGCATCAACTTCATTCAACCCATCAAAAGAGAAAGGAATGTCTCCTCTCCATTCCAAATAGTCGTTGATATTTGCCATTATAAAAACCCTCCCTAAACCCCTGCACGCACCAGGATGCCATATAAGCCAAGCATCAGCATATGCAACGGATATAAAACATAAAAGAAATATTTCGGAAGCTCCTTGTCAATCAGGGCTTTTCTTCCGCCATAAAAATAAATCGGAATGAATGCAAAAACCGCAAACAATTCCGCCACATCCAGAACACGGATATAACCATGTGCAAGAATGGCTTCAAAATCCGACATCAGCACAAAAATCAATGTCACAAGACCATACATAAGAGTTTTTTTATCTCTTAGTAAATAGAAGCACAGACCAATGGCAATGCCATACCAGGAATAATTTGTATGACACAATTCACATGCCGCACCCGCAGCGACCGCCAAAAGAATCATCAACGGATATTTCACGTGATGCATCATCTTTATGCGAAGCATCTGAATACCATGCATCACAACTAAAAGAGCCAAAAGGGTCCATAATACATTATTGTACGCGAAGTATACATACCGCGCCGTATTCGTCAGTGAGGACGAAACCATGATATCAAACGGAACCTCGGAAATAATTGCAAATATTCCCATACGAAGCGCATATTTCCAAAACGATCTGGTATGTAAAAATCCCTCCACGGTACAGAACGCAAACAGCGGAAAAGCCAATCGACCGATGCAGCGCATCAAAATATACATTTCAGAAGGGATTATCGGTTTCGCACTGATTGCAACATGGTCCACAATCATGGACAACAGGCCAATCCACTTTAAAAATGTGATTGTCAGGCCACTCCCCGGAATGGATTCGTTTTTATTTTTTAAAGTAACCGATTTCTGCATAATATGTTATATTACCATATTTTGGCATTATTTTCCATAGATTCACTTTCCAAAAAGCCCAGGGTTTCCTCCGCCCAGGAATACTGATTCATATACTCATGACGGAAATTCTTTAATACACCCTTATCTCCATTGATAAAGCGTACATAGTCCCCATCGAAGTATTTTAAATCCACCGCATAACCCGTATTGGAGTGCACGAGTGCAGCTTCCATGTGAATGCTCTGCAGCGCTCGTTTCAGCTCCACAATTCCCATATAAAAGCTTTTATCCTTCGAGGAAGTGTCATCCGCCTCTGGCCAGAGGATTCCAATGATTTCATTCTTTGTCAGTCGAGAGCCTTTTTGGTCTACCAGACATGCCAAAATCTCTTTTGCAAGGCTTCGCTTAAACTCCACAACCTTGCCTCCAAAAAAGACTTCAAACTGGCCAAAGCAATTAACCACCAGTTCATTTTTTACATCAGCAACCGGATATCGGAGATTTTGCATCACCAGTTCGACATCCTTTTTCTTTAGTGGTTTTAGGAAATATCCACTGCTCATAATGCCATGTGCATCCAGTGCATACTGTGTATAAGCAGTTACAAACACGATATTGGTCTTCTTATAAATATTTCTTAGTTCGGTAGCTAGCTCCAAGCCATTCATTCCCGGCATCTCTACGTCTACAAAGGCAACATCAAAGGGTGCAACCAGTGCCGCATCCATTGCTGTCTTCGGACTCTGCGTGATTACATAATCTGCCTCCGGTACAACCTCTTTTACAGTTTCCTCCAAGTCCTCCAATAAGAGAGCCTCATCATCAATCAACAAAATTCTCATTCATAAGCCCCTTGATGTAATTTATTTGACTGGTACATGGATGCGAACGCAGGTCCCCACTCCGGCTTCACTTTGTATATCCATGTATCCTTTACACAACGATTCCAAACGGAATCGCACATTTTTAGTTCCAATATGTGCATGTCCATCCTTTTGCTCCGGAAGTTCATTCACATCGAAACCAACACCATTGTCCTCCACAATGATGCAGTGTTCCTGTTCATCCGTATTCACACGGATTTTTACACAACCCATACCATCCTCGCGCTTACGAATTCCATGTCGAATTGCATTTTCCACAATTGGCTGCACCGTAAACGGCGGTATCATAAAATCATCATAATTTTCGGAGATCTCATACTGGAGCGATTCCCCGAAGCGAAGCCGCTCAATGTACAAATAATCCCGAACAAATTTTAATTCCTCAGAAGCGCGCACCATGTCCGTTTCATTTACATTGTCGATGGTCATACGCAGGTAGTCGATGAAATAATCCATTGCCTCGACAGCCTTATCCGGGTCTTTTTTTATCAATCGTCGAATCGTTGCCATGCCATTACTGATGAAATGTGGCTTTAGCTGTGACATGGACAGGGCCACCTTTTGTTCTCGCAGTTCCAACTCCGTCGCATCCATCATCGTCTTCATACGAATGGTGTACATGTAAATATAGTACATCAGAAGAATAATCAAAATGGTAGGATACAGTATGTGCGGATGATCACCTAAAATCTCCAGCACAGAGGAACTAATGGCGCATACCAGGGAGAAAATGACAATCGCACCGGTCTGCGCGAAATTTCGATATTGCCGTAACAGCAATATAACAATAATAATGACATAAACCACAACCGTAACCACCGCTGTGCGTGCAAGTGGTCCGGCATTCCAAATATTGTTTTCACTAAATGTAAACGCAATATCTGTCCAAAAGCATGTACTGTAAACCAATGCATTGATAATGGCAGGAATCAGTAAAATATACCGGGTTCTGCGTTTATTATCCATTAAGGTACAGATTAACGCCCAGGCAATCAACGGCCGTCCCACATAACCGATAAAAGAAGTCAGATATCGCCACCCGGAGGTGTATGGTAACTGTCCCAGTAGTAAATCAGTGGAATCGGCAATTTCCAGAATCGTTACCAATAGCATGGTCTGCAGCGTGGTTGCACGAACAATTCGCTCCATTTTTTTCGCCAGCAAAACCGTAATGGCAAGGCCCATCAATAGCACGATAAATATAAATTCTTTAAAAACAAAGTCTAAAGAAACCTCGTACGGCATACGAATCTCCTATGATTTATCCATAATTATTTTAATTGTACCACAGAACCTGTTACGCAACCAATGAAATTCTGTGCTATAATGTGGAAAAAGACTAATTTTGTGAGGCAATCTATGTATATTTACGAAACACATATGCATACCTGCGAGGGTAGCGCCTGCGGTGTAACCCCCGGTGCAGAGTATCCTGCATTTTACAAGTCCATCGGTTTTAGCGGAATTATTATTACTGACCACTTTTTCCATGGCAATTGCCGCGTTCCAAGGGACATTCCCTGGGAGGAATTTATCAATCAATTCTGCCTTGGCTATGAAAATGCCAAAAAGGCCGGCGATGAAATCGGTTTCCCTGTTTATTTTGGCTGGGAGGAAAGCTTTGAAGGGGATGAATTTCTAGTTTATGGACTGGACAAAGAATGGTTACTCTCTCATCCGGAAATGATTCACTGGACGCGTACGCAGCATTATGATGAAATTCATAAAGCTGGCGGTTTGGTTGTTCAGGCACATCCGTATCGTGAGCGTGATTATTTGAATGCGGTCCGCCTGAATCCGGAGACCTGCGATGCCTGGGAAGGCTACAACGCATTTAACGAAGATCCTATGAACTTCCGTGCCGTCAAGCGTGCCAAAGAGTTAGGGCTCTTTATTACTGCCGGTTCGGATTTCCACCGTATCGGTTCCAAGGAGCCGGAAGGGCTCTTCGGTATGGCCTTTGAAACCCCTCTTACCGATATTCAGGACTATGTTACCCGCATTCAGGCGCACGAGGGAGCTCCGCACGTACAGGCAGAACGTTCTTATCCGGCTAATGAAAATTTCACAATGGAAACAGGCTTACCGCTAGTTGTATATCACCGCGAATAAAAAAATCCCAACCGAATTTTTTCGGTTGGGATTTTATTGCTTTTAGTTTTCTCTTTTCTTACCCCAGTGGATGATGGCAAGCATTTCCGGACCGGTGTGAGCACCAATAATCGGGCTCAACTGGGTGATGCGAATCGTTAACTCTGGGTGTGCTTCTAAAAGGGTGGCCTTCACACCTTCTGCTTCTTCACGAACATCGGCGCAGCTGATGTAAACCGTTGTACCTTCTGATGGATCATAGAATTTTTCAAACCATTCTAACAAACCCTTCAGTGCAAGTTTGGTACCGCGTCTCTTATCGATGGTATCCAACTTTCCCTCGGAATTGATATTTAAAATTGGCTTAATGTTCAGAGCAGTACCTACGATTGCGGTTGCTGCTGAAACACGTCCACCACGCTTTAAGTACATCAAATCCTGAACCTTGAACCATAGATGAACATTCATAGCATGCTCACGGAGCCAAGCCGCATTTTCCACAGCGGACATGCCCTTCTTTTTATTCTCTACGGCAGCTTCCACCAAAAGACCCATACCACCGGTTGCAGCTAAGGTATCCACGATTTCCACATCGCAGTCAGGATACTTTTCCTTCAAATCTCTGGCAACTAAAAGTGCAGACTCATAGGTCTTACTAAGGCCTGAGGAAAGCGCCAAATAAACAACGCTCTTGCCCTCTTTTAAGATTGGCTCGAATACCTCCATATAATGGATTGGGGTAATCTGGCTGGTCTGGGTTGGCACCTTGTTACGCAGGGATTCATAGAAGTGGTGCATCTCTTCGTCCGTTGCAGGGCGGTCACAAAGGATGCGCTCCTCCCCAAGAAGATACTCCATTGGAATGTAACGGATATCGTTTTCTTTAACGATTTCCGGAATTATGTCTGTCGAAACGTCTGTAAAGATATAATAGTCGCTCATATTGAGTTTCCTTTCTGTTTACAATTTTTTCGTATGTAGTGTAACACACTTCCTTTTATAGTTCAATAAATAAACCATTGACGATAAAAGAAATTTATTCTACGTTGTTTTTATACATCCACAAAGGAGTTATTCATGAAACAGCTGGAATATTTATTGCAATACCATGGCACACATAAGGACACCCTGACACACTCTGTGTTGGACTGCGAATGCGAAGAAGATACTTTGTATTATTATCAGGGAGAGGAACTGATTGGACAGTTGTCACTTTTCATCGAAGATGCACGTGTCTGTATGTTTGACGTGGAAATCATGCCGGAATTTCGTTCCCAGGGCTATGGCAAAAAAATGCTACATCATTTTCTGAGCGATGAATGGCCATACCTTGCAGAAATTTTCCCGATTGAGGAGCATCCCCGCAAGCTGGTTCTTCAGGTTTCAGAAAACAATGTAGCAGCTGTAAAATTATATCAATCTTTTCAGTTCGAGGTCATTGACCAGGTTATTCTTGAGGACGGTGACTTACTCTAAATTGGTATAACCCATTAAGAACTCATCGACTTCCTTTGCCACGTCGCGACCCTGACGAATGGCTCTGACAACTAAGGACTGTCCGATATGCATATCGCCGGCAGCAAACACCTTTGGCACATTTGTTGCGAAGTGGTTTGGTGCCGTTTTTACGTTCGTACGTTCATCCAAGTCCACGCCGAACGCATCGGCCACATACTTTTGTGCACCTAAGAAGCCTGCCGCAATCAGCACGAGTTCGCAAGGGAGTTCATATTCACTGCCTTCGACAGGGACCATTGCAAATCTTCCGGTCTTTTCATCCTTCTTAGACTCAAGCTTCACGCAAATCAGCTTCTTTAAGTTTCCATCCTTATCCTTCACGAACTCCTTCACCGTTGTCTGATAGATACGAGGATCGAGGCCAAATACAGCAATTGCTTCTTCCTGGCCATAGTCGGTCTTATTCACGCGTGGCCATTGTGGCCATGGATTGCTCTCTGCACGGGTCTCTGGCATCGGTGGCATCATCTCTAACTGGGTAACACTCTTTGCACCCAGACGTACGGACGTACCCACGCAGTCATTACCAGTATCACCACCACCAATAACTACAACATTCTTACCCTTTGCATCAATATACGCCTTGTCCTTTAATTCACTGTCTAAAAGACTCTTTGTAACGCTCTTTAAATAATCCACTGCAAAGTAAATGCCCTTCGCGTCACGGCCCTCCGCCTTAATATCACGAGGATTTGCGGCACCGCATGCTAAGATTACGGCATCAAACTCTGTCATAAGCTTTGCAGCCTTAACATTTTCACCCACATTGGAATTCGTCTGGAATACAATACCGGCTTCCTTCATCAGGGCAATTCTTCGCTCAATGATATGTTTTTCCAGCTTCATATTTGGGATACCATACATCAGCAGGCCGCCCACTCTGTCGGCGCGTTCAAATACAGTCACTTCATGTCCACGCATATTTAATAGATCTGCAGCAGCAAGTCCGGATGGACCAGAACCAATTACTGCAACCTTTTTTCCAGTCCTGATTGCCGGTGTCTTTGGTTGCACATAGCCATGCTCATATGCGTATTCAATAATGGTCTTTTCATTTTCCTTTGTGCTGACAGCCTCACCATTCAAACCGCAGGTACATGCCTTTTCACAAAGGCCCGGACATACGCGGCAGGTGAATTCAGGGAAATTGCTGGTCTTCGCCAAACGGTTATAGGCTCTCTTATAATTTCCAAGATATAAAAGCTCATTCCACTCCGGAATTAAATTATTTAATGGACAACCGCTCATCATGCCCTTAATCATCTTGCCAGCCTGGCAAAATGGTACGCCACAATTCATACAGCGAGCTGCCTGCTCACGCTGCTTCTCTGGAGAAAGAGGAGTATGAAATTCATTAAAATTTTTGATACGATTACAAGGCTTTACTGCTTCTGCATCCTGACGCTCATAATCCATAAATCCTGTAGGTTTTGCCATTGTTGTATCCTCCTCTCTACTTTCTCATCTCGTAAAATGCTTCGATCTGTGCCTGCTCGGAAGAAAGACCCTTCTCCTCGAGTAAGACGATGGCATTCATCATCTTCTTGTAATCATGTGGAATGACTTTTTTGAACTTAGGCAGATATTCACTGAAGTTCTCCAGAATCAGTTTACCCTTTTCAGAGTTTGTATATGCCACATGCTGGCCAATCAGGTTCTTTAACTGCATAACATCGTATTTATCCGTTACTTCCTGTACATCAATCATTTCTTTGTTCAGGTTCAGGTACAGTTTGTTATCTTCATCAAGAATGTAAGCGATACCACCACTCATACCGGCTGCAAAGTTCTTTCCCGTCTTACCAAGAACAACCACACATCCACCGGTCATATATTCACAGCCGTGCTCACCAACACCTTCAACGACTGCGGTTGCACCAGAGTTACGTACGCAGAAACGTTCGCCAGCCACACCATTGATATACGCTTCACCAGAGGTCGCACCATACAGTGCAACGTTACCGATGATAATGTTTTCATCCTGCTTAAAGGTAGATCCCGCTGGCGGATAAACCATCAGCTTACCACCGGACAGGCCCTTACCAAAGTAGTCGTTACTATCGCCCACCAGTTCAATCGTAAGACCCTTCGGAATAAATGCACCAAAGCTTTGTCCACCATTACCATTACAGCGAACGGTGTAAGAATCATCCTCTAAGGTATCCTCATACAATCTGGTAATTTCTGCACCAAAGAGAGTACCAAACGCACGGC
>JAZUHV010000039.1:0-1601 GCA_045641925.1 Butyrivibrio sp. | reverse complement strand
TCATGGTAAAACTCATAGAATTCAAACAGTCCCGGCAGATGGTAATATGCAATTTTTTGTTCCCGAAAAGCCATCCTGCCTTAATTATCCCTTCTCTATAATTTCTTATAGCTTACAAAGGCAAATCTCCTGCTATCCGGTGACCAGGAATTGACATTAATGGTACCCTGACCGCCAAAAAGCTCTATGATGGTCTCCGGCTTTTTGCCAAGTTCCATCATACGAATTTCCACAAAACGGTTTGGAATGTGATCCCCCGGCCACAAATCCCCCTTAGCATATGAAATCATTACAACTTTTTTGCCATCCGGTGAAATATGCGGAAACCACGTGTTCAAATGGTCATCAAAGGTCAGCTGTTCCTGCTCTGAGCCGTCTGCCTTCATTCGCCATGCCTGCATCAGGCCGGCTCTTACACTATTAAAATAAATGTACTGACCTGTACTATCATACTCACAACCATCATTTAAACCCGGAGCACTCGTCAGACGAACCTCGTTGGTGCCATCCGCCTGAATTTCATAAACATCATACTCCCCGCCTCGCTCCGCGCAGTAGCACATTTTCTTACCATCCGGTGTCCAGCCATGTAGGTAGCTAGGTGCATCCTCCGTTACCAGAACCGGTTCGCCTCCCTCAATAGGAATACGATAAATTCTGGATTTTCCATCTATTCTTGTTTCATCACTCACCGCAATCTCACGATCATCATAGGACAAAACATGGTCATTATTGATGCGGCACAAGTCTCCTGAAGCAATCAGTGTGGATTCCTTTGTAGCCAAATCAAATCGGTAAACCTTTCCATCGGCATTATAGGTCAGAAACTGACCATTATGTGACCAGTTTGGAGCCTCAATGACAGAATCAAATTCTGCTAACACCTCACGTGTTTTGGTCTCTGTATCATAGATTTCCAAGACAGAACCGGTACCGCTGCGATCCCAGACATTTTCATCATCAAATGCATCAGAAACACCCCAGACAGCCTCATCGCTATGCATAACCTCATCTTTCGTTTCAAACGGATAAAAGACTCCGGCATGTGCACGAATCGAATCCATCCAGTTCATCAGTCGAATTGTTTCTGCATGCGGCATGGATTTTGTTTCTATTTTACCAGCCTTTAGCGCTTCCTTGCATTCCAGCACCTCATATTCATATCCGTTCACACCAGGCTCTGTATTCAATGTTTTTTTGAGGTTACCATTTACATCATAAACTGACACATAGGTCGGAACGTTGATTGGTCCAAAGACCATATAACCCTTGTCGCCCACAATTTTCGCGTAATTTGAGTTTTCGTCTATAAAGGAGCACTTCGCACGCGCCATATTACCATTCTTGTAAGTAAGCGTAACCACTGTGGTAGCATCTACTCCGCTTTCTGCCTTTGTCACATTTACGCGTACCTTCTTAATATCTGTTCCAAAGTACATCGCAGGCACCGTAAGGGAATACACGCCCAAATCTAACAATGCACCACCAGCCAGTGCTGGATTCACCAGTCTCTCCACGCCCTGAATCGACACAGAGAAGTCCGATTCCATATAATGCGGTGTACCTATCGCACCATCCTCTAAAAGTCCCAAAATCACCAT
>JAZUHV010000038.1:0-4181 GCA_045641925.1 Butyrivibrio sp. | reverse complement strand
GTTATCTCCAGACATAGTATAAGCCCCAATACCCATCTGATTCAGGTAATAGGTAATCAATGATGCATTCTCGCTTTTTCCAACCCCTGAGCCTCCACAGACCGCAATGACCGCTTTTCCATTCTTCTCAATCACCTCTGGAAGCAGCTTCACAAGCTCTCCCATAATAAGCTTAGACTTGTTAATGTGATCCTCTCCGATTTCAACCTTATCGCCAGGCATATCACCGTGCGGAATATTCTCAGAAACTGCTGGTGCCTCCCAGCTTTGATTCTTCTTCAATATTTCTAATGTTTTTTCTTTCATAGTATTCCTCTCTATCTATCGCAAATGCTTTTCCTAAAAGCCCCTAAAGAATTCCATTTACAAATATAAAAAACCATCCTCAGTTGGAATGTAGGTCACCTTTGGCGCGTTCTCTTCACCCTCAAGCAATTCTGAAATGCGTTCTGCAAAATCCTTCATTCCAAGTTCTTCAAGGTTATAATGCCCAATATTCAGGCAGGCCATATTTTTTCCCATAGAAATGGCATCCCGCACATATGCAAGAACAGTCCACTCAATAATTTCTCCTGGAATAATCAGTTCGATGCCATCCTGCTCCATCTTCTTCATCACATCCATTGCATAGTCATGATAGAAGCCTTGCTCATCTGTACGCTCTTCCCCAAAGCCAGGAATCAGATGGCCAATCAGCGCAACCTTGGTCACCTCCTTGTCAAGATCTCCCATGTACTTCATACCGTTCATCTTAAGCTTATTCTTAAAAAGGTTCGCAATATCGCGGATTTTTGTTGGAGGCATCTCAAAGGTGTAGGACATATCAAACGTTCCCTTTTTTGGTTTGATATAATAGTCCTCCCAACCAAGCTCACGAATGACTCCGGAAAATACAGAGTCCGGATTGTGTGCATGCATATGGTCATGGTCACGCCATACGGTCATTCCAGTCTTCTGAATTAATTCCTGCTTCTCCTCGTAAACCGAGTTGTCAAAATCTCCAATCCAGCCTGCTGCATCCACCGAGGTATAAAAAATTGGCTCGTGAACTACTAAAAGGTTACAGCCTGCGTCCGCTGCTCTCTGGATTACATCTGCTGTTGGCACAAGCGCAACGGCTACCCCCTTGCACTCATCCTCCTCGTTACCACACTTATATCCATCACAGCCCTGATACATCAGAAGCGTTGGATGATACGCTAAAATTTTATCTACAATTTCATGATTTTTCATATGTCACCCTATTACAAAATATTCTTAATAACTGCTGCAATCTCTTCCGCCATCTTTTGCTGACTAGGCTTACTAGGATGTGCACAAGCTCCTAAGCCATCCATCGGATGCATTCCGCGATAACGATAGAACATAATCTGTTCATCGCCTGTTTCTGACTTATACTCCTCCACGCACTGCATAATCTCTGGAAGAAGATAGTAGTTCATTGTACCAAGCGCACTAATGATATATGCCTTTGGATTGCATCTGCGAATTGTACGAAGAAACTCCTTGTACTTCACCTTAAAATTGCTAAGCTCTGCCTGTTCATCTGGACTCATAAACATTCCGGTTCCGTCATTTGTTCCAAGATTTAGGACTACTACACGGTTTGGATTTTTCTCAAAATCAAAGCACTCATACTCCTTGTGCTTTAACAGATCCTCTATTACTCGATCCGTGTATTCATACAACTCATCCATCGCATACTCCATCGGCAGCCCCTTGTTTGTTGTAGCACAGATTCCAGATACACTGACAAGAGAATAGTCCATATCCAGCATTTTTGCTGCCAGAGGACCATGTGCAAAAAGTGCGTTTTCATCCTCCGTATAGAAAAAGCGGTTCGCCTCCATCGTCATGTTTCCAAATCCACAGGTAATGGAGTCCCCGATAAACTCGATACGCTCTCTCCTTGGCAGAGTTGATGCAAGAAGCTCCCCGTCGATGGAAATTGCCTCAAAACCACATTCTGTCTTAAAATTTTCTGTGAGCTTAATGATTGAAATTTCATGCTCTTCCATCTGCTTGGATTCCCAAGCCAAAAGATCCAGCCTTTCTTCACCAATCTCTCTTTTTAATACTTCCTCTCCATCCACAAACACCGCAATCCAAGGCCAGTTTTTGTGAAAGGGTGCGGTCGTATCACCAGGTACTCCCTCATACTCCGGTGCCCACATTGCACGCAAGGAAAGAGCTATTTTCTTTCCGCGCATTCGAAAGCCAAGGCCAGCACCCGACCAGTTGGTGTAAAGCACCTTTTCCTCCTGGTCCAGATAGCCGCGTCCAGTCAATCTACAGTTCTCATATAAATAATCACCCAAATACTGATTCATTCTATTCACCCAAATTCATAATTTTACGAAATCCACCCGGACCAATTTCTCTGGCCTCGGTGTATTTGATTGGTTTTAGATGATTTTCTTCTAAAAAATCTCTCATATGTTTTGAGCAGACGATTCGTTGCTCAAAGGAGCGCTCAGTCCTCATCGCGCCCTTTGGAATCTCCTCGTTATACATAAGGAGCGCTTCCTCAACATCCATCGCTGGATGTGTCAGATAAAAATACTGCTCGTGATCCTTCATGCTCAAAAAATAACGCTTCATGTTGCATTCAAATTCCTCGAAGCTGTCGCTGCGCTCAGGCATGATAATTTCGGGGAAGGAATAATAATTTTCTGCGTTGATTAAGCCCTTTTTATATATCCACTCGGCCGACGCCTCAAATAAGCCTTCCACATGATATTCAGGAAACATATGACTATCCACATAGTCAATTTTAAGTCCAAGCTTTGTCAGATAATCTAACTGAAGGTCATACTCCTTTAGGATATCCTCCACAGAAGGTCTATTCTTTGCCAACTCCTCAGAGGACTTATAAAATGGAATTTTCCCACTAAGAGACCCCCACTTGATTCCATCCCATTCAGAGGTTAGAGTTGCATGCATTCCAAGCGCAATATTTTTGTGTTGCCTTAACGCCTCCGCCGCCTCTGCAATGTACGGACCTGGCGCCATACACGAAACATTTCGCGTGATATAGCCGAGTCTAACAGCCTCTAAAATTGCCTGATTTGCTGCTCTTGTGCTTCCAAAATCATCTGATCGGGCAATAAACTCACTTCCCATACTTTTCACCTCATGCTTTGCTGAGCCAGTTTCATCTGAATCCATTCATCACAAAGCATTACCCAATGATTAATGTGGTCAACCTTTGCCGCAAGATCATTCTCGCCATCCGCTAGCGCAAGTCCATGCACTCCACCCTCCATAATGTGAAGCTCATAGCTGACTCCAGCGTCCTGAAGCGCCTTAGCAAGACACATTCCATGCCTTCCATCGTCGCTGAGCGTCTGCCAGATAAACATCGGTGGTGTCTTTGGCGTAATATGCTTTTCGGTTGCAAAATAATATTTATCCTCCTCAGTATCGCCGAACAGCGAAAAATCTGCGTCGGACATAAAAGGTCTTGGGAAGGATACACAGCTCATCGCTCCATATGAAATTACAGCCAGATCTGGAACCGTAGATATTTTTCCCAACTCTGCATCTACTGCTGCCTCCTCACAGGCGCGGCCATATTTATCATAGGCCAGTGGAGGCATTGTCGCGCAGTTTCCAGCCAGCATCGCGCCCGCTGAAAAACCCATAATTACAATTCTCTCCCCAATGCCAAGCGAACTACACATAAAGCGTAGTTTTCTTATCGCCTGCTGCATATCCGCAAGACTGTCATAGCGGGTATGTGGAAGCATTCGATACACAAGAATGGCCACATTGTATCCACGCCTGTGAAACTCCCATGCCACATTTGCTCCCTCACAGCCCGTGCGGATGTTAAACCCACCTCCATGCGCAACCAATATGGTTGGCTGCGTAGCCGAAACCGGATTTTCAGAAGGAACAAAGATAAGATAAGCCGCGTTTTCAGCAGCATTATGATTCTTTTCACCATCCTCCCACAGATAGATTTTTGACAAATCACTGCAGGCTTCATCCCAAAGACGAAGGTTCCCTTCACGATCGAAGGTTCCGTCTGGCTTTATGTGAAACTTTATATTTCGAATAAATTTATGATTTGCTATCTTTTCTTCTAAAAGCTTAATATTCTCTTCAAACATCCTTCTATCCTACAAACCATTCAATTGCCTTTGGCAGATGCGCATTCCAGAAAATAAAGTCATGCA
>JAZUHV010000037.1:0-3004 GCA_045641925.1 Butyrivibrio sp. | reverse complement strand
GGACTGGTGGAGCAGTTAGGCGGAGAGGTTGTTAAGATTGTGTTTTTAATGGAATTAGCCGGATTGGAGGGCCGCAAGAAATTGGCGGACTATGATGTCGCGAGTGTCATAACCTATCCGGGCAAGTAAAATCCCTATAAGGGAGCCAAGGAGGTTATCTCAATGTATGACGTGATCATCATTGGAGCCGGCGTCACGGGGTGTGCTGTGGCAAGTGAACTCGCTAAGAAGGAGCGCAGTATCTTAGTCATTGATAAGGCAAGTGACGTCTGCGAAGGTACGAGCAAGGCCAATAGTGCAATTATTCATGCAGGACATGATGCACATAATGGAACCTTAAAGGCTCGTCTGAATGTAAGGGGAAATGAATTGGTCGGCAAATTGGCTGAGGAGTTAGATTTCCCATTTAAGAGAAATGGTTCATTAATTTTATGCTTCGAAGAGCGTAGAATGCGTGAATTACATGCTCTCAAAGCTCGCGGGGACAGAAATGGAGTCCCAGGATTGAAGGTTCTGAATCGAGAAGAAGCGCTCGCTATGGAACCAAATCTTTCGGATGCTGTTGCAGGTGCTTTATATGCGCCTACAGGTGGTATCGTATGTCCATTCAACATGACCATTGCATTTGCAGAAAATGCAGCTGTGAATGGCGTAGAATTTTCTTTGGATACAGAAGTACAGACCATTGCAAAGATTGATGGTGGTTATCAAGTGACTACATCAAAGGGCAGTTACGAAGCGAAGATTGTCATAAATGCAGCCGGAGTCTATGCAGATGTATTCCACAATATGGTGAGTGAACGTAAGATTAAGATCACTCCTAAGAAGGGCGAGTATGTCCTGATGGATAAGAGTGTGGGGAATCTTGTGAGTGCCACTTTATTCCAGTTGCCTAACGCAAAAGGAAAGGGCGTTCTTGTTACACCTACCGTTCATGGAAACCTTCTTGTGGGTCCAAACTCTGTAAAGGAACCAAACACAGAAGGTGTATTTACTACAAGAGAAGACTTAAATATGGTGCTGGAAACAGCAGCGCTAAGTGTGAAGTCTCTGCCAAACAGACAGACCATTACTTCATTTGCCGGACTCCGTGCCCATGAAGCAGAGGGAGATTTCATCATTGCAGAATGCGAAGATGCACCAGGATTTGTAGATTGTGCAGGTATTGAGTCTCCAGGACTATCCTGCGCACCAGCGATTGGTGAATATGTGGCAGAGATTGTCAATGGTATTGCACCAGCTGAAGATAAGACAGATTTCATTGCGACGAGAAAGGGCATTCCAAGCATGCACTTAGCTTCCTTTGAAGAGAAGCAGGCGCTGATTGAAAAGAATCCTGCTTATGCAAATGTTATTTGCCGTTGTGAGATGGTTACCGAGGGAGAAATTGTCGATGCCATCCATAGACCGTTGGGAGCTAAGACACTTGATGGTATCAAGAGACGTACCAGAGCTGGAATGGGTCGTTGTCAGTCAGGCTTCTGCAACCCTAAGGTTGTGGAAATCCTTGCCAGAGAATTGGGTATCGATATTGCAGATGTCACAAAGTGTGGTAAGGGCTCAGCGTTTTTAACAGGTGTCAATAAGGAGGGATCCGCACATGAAGCGTAAAATCGTAATCATTGGCGGTGGTCCTGCAGGTCTTGCTGCAGCTCTTGGCGCCTTAGAAGCAGGGGAGAAGGACATCCTGATCCTCGAAAGAGATAACAAGTTAGGTGGAATCCTGAATCAGTGTATTCACAATGGTTTTGGACTTCATACCTTTAAAGAAGAATTAACGGGACCTGAATATGCGGCTCGATTCGCAGAGAAGGTGATGGACGCTGGTGTTGAGTATATGCTTGAGACCATGGTTGTGGATATCAGCGCAGATGGTGATGTAAAGACCGTGACAGCGATGAACCGCAAGAAAGGCTTGTTCACCATTCAGGCTGATGCTGTCATTTTGGCAATGGGATGCAGAGAACGTCCTCGTGGAGCATTGAATATCCCAGGCTATCGTCCAGCAGGTATCTATTCTGCAGGTACGGCACAGAGATATGTAAATATCGAAGGAAGAATGCCTGGTAAGGAAGTTGTTATTTTAGGCTCCGGCGATATCGGACTTATCATGGCTCGTCGTATGACATTGGAGGGTGCGAAGGTTAAGGTCGTTGCCGAATTGATGCCGTACTCTGGCGGCCTGAAGAGAAATATTGTACAGTGCTTGGATGACTTCGGTATTCCATTGAAGCTGTCACACACTGTCGTAGATATCAAGGGAAAAGATCGTGTAGAGGGTATCACACTCGCAGAGGTGGATAATAAGGGTGTGCCAATCGCTGGCACTGAGGAATTCATTCCTTGCGATACCTTACTTCTGTCCTGTGGCCTGATTCCGGAGAACGAGCTTTCACTTGGATTGGGTGTGGCATTAAACCCAGTAACCAACGGACCATTCGTGAATGAAAGCTTAGAGACCAATGTGCCAGGTGTATTTGCTTGCGGTAATGTATTGCATGTGCATGACTTGGTGGATTTCGTTTCTGGGGAAGCAAAGACAGCTGGTATGCAGGCTGCCAAGTATGTACAGGGTCAGATCCCTGCTGCAACCTCTGATCGTGTGATGAAGATTAATGCTACGGGCGGTGTACGTTATACTGTTCCAGCTACTATTCATCCAGATCGTATGGATGCGACTCAGGTTGTACGTTTCCGTGTGGGGAATGTATTCAAAAATGCATCCGTATGCGTGTACTTGGGCGATGAGAAAATCATGTCCAATAAGAAGCGCGTTCTGGCTCCGGGCGAGATGGAGCAGGTCATTCTGAAAAAAGAAATTTTAGCTGCAGCCAAGGCCGGAACGGAGATTACCATTAAGGTGGAGGTAGCAGATGAATAGAGAAATGACATGTATAGGATGCCCTATGGGCTGCCAGCTCTCTGTTACCATTGCTGAGAGTGGCGAAATCACCGTAACAGGAAATACCTGTCCTCGTGGTGCAGATTATGCGAAGAAGGAAGT
>JAZUHV010000036.1:0-5438 GCA_045641925.1 Butyrivibrio sp. | reverse complement strand
ATCCAGTACAATTGTAATCATGCAATCCCCCTATTTCATTTTTTCCAAAAAAGCCAGTTCTCAAAGGAACTGGCCTTTTATATTAATATCTCGGACCCGAATAGAAGAAGCCCCCACTGTTTGGACTATTTGGATCATACTCGTAGCGATTCTGGTTTGCCTGATCCTGAATACTTTGCAGCATGGATTCCAATTCTGTCTTCGTATCCTGCTGTGTTGTATCGCTCTCTGGCTGTCCGCCCGTCTGCGTTTCAGTCTGAGTTTCTGTCTGACCTCCTGACTGTGTCTCATCAGAGGTCTCATTTTCTCCAGTCTGGTTTTCATCGGAGGTTTGAGATTCGTCCGAAGTCTGGGACTCATCCGTAGATTCCGTTTCATCTGGATTTGGCTCATCCGATGGTGGCGGTGGTGTAAATTCATAAGCAATCCAGCCCACACCATCCACATAGAATTCAACCCACGCATGTGCCTTCTCATCCTTTACGGAATAGATGACATCTGCATCCGGATTTACCATGTTCAGGCCTTCCACATAAACCTGATTGTCCGTGTCCGTGCCCTCATTCACAACCTCTACAACTGCATCGCAGTTTTGGCCGTTTGTATCCACACGATAACCTCCGACAAATCTCGCAGGAATACCTGCAGAGCGAAGCATCATGACTGCTGCCGATGCAAAGTATGAACAATATCCTTCATGCGATTCCTTAATAAAATACGTTACCATATCCTTATCTGCAGGAAGCTTTCCAGGCTTTAGGGTATACGTACAGGCATTCTGCAAATAAAGGCGAATATACTCTGCCATATTGAAGCAATAAGACGTTCTGGAGTCCTCTGGAATATTCGGTGTCAGGCTCGACAAGGTCGAAAAATAATCTGTCAGATTTTTCAAATCCTGAGCACATGCCGTATTTACCTCTCGGTACATATGATAGGCAAATTCCCTATATTCAGATTCTCCATAAAGATAATCCGCATTCTCAAGCTCATCCAGATTTAAGAAGTACTCTTCCAGCTTATAGGTATTCGTTGAACCGCTTAGATTTGCAGGAATCAACAAGTCCAGATGTTCCATCTCATTTGCTTCATCAATCGGCTGAATCACAGAGTCCCAAATATATTCATACCGGTAACTATCCATCAAATATGTTGGAATTAACTGTTCGTTATGCAGCTGATTGGTATAATGAATCTTCGTCTTCAGACGATAGTCACGATCCCATTTCATTTGCTCATAAAGAATTTCCACAGAGGTTTGTGGTTGAAATTCCCAAAAGCTGAAGATGCTTGCATTATAAATAGAATCTGCCAGAGTTTCCCAATGCACGCCATTCAAATCATCGGCATAACCATAATAGGTCGCACCCACGAAATCCTTAATATATAAGGAGCCCAGCCCTGGATTGGTCTGTACCTGAAGCATTTCCTTGCCATCGAATTTCAGCTCATCGTCCTGGCCAATATTATCATTAATGTCTGAGGCTGGTGGCTGTAATTTCCAAAGAAGTGCATCAATTTCCTTCTTTAAGAGCTGTGCATCGACATCATGACCATTGTCATCGTCCATATGTGCACATCCATTTTTGCAAAGGATATCGCGAATCTCAGTCAGTCTTGCTGCCGCATCATCCTTCTCTTTTTGAGAATAAAATTGGAATGCATCCTCATTCGCCTTAATCGGTGAAAAAACGGATAAAGCAAGATTTACACGTATGTCGCAATCTTCATCTCTGCCAAGCTTCATGGCCTCAGCGTGCTTTAACGCCTCACGGAACTGCTCTTCCGCCTCTGGATACATTTTCATCTGATAGCAGGCAGTACCTATATTGTATGGATATACGTAAGGCTGCACAAAGCCCATGATATTTAAATAGCCTAAATTATACTGTCCATTGCGATATTGCTTTTTGAACTCCTCATTCGTTGCAAAGGTAATGATAAACAGGATTAAAACGATTGCACTGACGGAGGCAGCAATTGCAAGAACACGAATCAAAATCGACTTTTTCTTCATGAATTTCTTCTCCTCCTAATCATTACATATTCCCACACCACAAGAGCTACCAAAACCAATACAAAAATCCAGTAAATCGGTGTGTCATCCGTGTATTCACCCTCTACTTCCACACTCATATCCAAATCAAAGGTAATATTATTTGCTACCACCAATTGATCAATCAATGAATCCAAAGAAGCACCGGTGTTCATATTAATATACTGAATTCCCATATCATTCGCCAAAGAGCGCAAATTACCCTCATCAATTTTTGAGAGTGCAGGATTGCCATTATCATCGGTAATGGTGAATTCATCATCGTCATAAAATTCCTTCACAACCATTTTGCCACCAGTTGCGGAACCATAGCCTAATACCGCGCCACCGCTGATATACTGTTTTAATTCTGCAAAGGAATCCAGTGTGTCACCATTATTTATTTCTCCATCGCTGATGAAGAATACAATGGTTTTCTTATTATCATCCTTATAGGTCTGCTTGAGCATGGTCAGCATCATTTCTTTTGCAATATTCATGGAGGTTCCACGTGCATAGGTATACTGCAAAGGATACACGGAGCGAATTACGCTGGTGATATGAGAACCATTATCCGTATAAGGGGACATAATATTACAGGTATTGTGGAAGGATAAAAGCGCCTGCTTTGCGCCCAATAGTCCATCGGACAGATGCTCCAAATCGCGCTTTGCAGCACTCAGTCTGTCCTCCTCTGTAAAGTTATAATCCCTGGCAAGCATACTTAATGTGTCATCAATGACAAATAACACGTGGGCATCCGAGGAATGGATTTTCAGTTCTGGTGAATTGCCCGGAATGACCATCTGCAAATTAACCATAAACAGCATAAGTACAATGCCAATTCGACGCACAATGCTTACAACCTTTTTCTGCTTAATAACAATGAGTGCAATCATGCCCAGGCATAATACCACCATCAGCCAGATAGGAATAATTGGATGTATTGTCATAATTCCTACCTCCTTAACAGCTTGATTAAACCAAGCATAGACAATGTAGACAGAATCAGGCAGACAATAGCAGGTCCTGCTGCAGATTCCTTATGAATGACCTTCTTTCCGGCTACAAGATTTTCAGTTGCAAGTGCGATACGGTCAATAATAGTGCTAAAGGTTGCAGCATCTTCCTCCAAGAAGAAGTCGCCTCCCGTCTTCTTAACCGTCATTTCCATCTCGTGGCGATTGGCATTGGACATCCATTTGGTACCCACACCATAAACGGTTGCACCGCGCAATTTACAAAGCTGGGCCGCCTGATCCATTGACAAAAGCGGTGTTCCAGCAAGTTCATTATCCGTAGAAAAAATGATAACGCGGGTACGATCCTCAGCCCAATCGGAGAAGTTATTTACACAGGAAGCCAAGCCGTCCGCAATCAGCGAGCTGCCACGTTCTTCGCAGCCTACAAGGGTTCCAGCTTCGATGTAATTGGTATAATACTCATAATCATCACTGTTACCAAAAATCGAGCCGATATTATTGCGCTTCTCCAATCCGATTCGGATGGTTTCTAACTGCTCTAAAATAAAATCATAGTCATCGGTTAATGGGCACAAAAGCACAGAGGAAGTATTAAAAATAACGATGCCGATGCGTTCGCCCTTTAATTCAACCACCAGTTCCTTCAAGTCCGTAACCAGTTTTCTGTTTAATTCATCAACAGAGGTGGACACATCCATGCAAAGAATAATATCTCTGCAATATTTATCCTGTGTCTCAACCACACGTCTAAATGGGCCAGCAAGGACCCAGCTCGCGGTCAGAATGCTTGCACCACAAAAAAATGCCAGCAAGCCTGACAATACACGATATTCAATCTTTTTTCTTTTAAAATATGGATCATCTTCCAGATAGGAAGGCGTCATGATTTTCTTTCCGCCCTTAAATTTGTCCTTTTTAAGATGAACAAAGGCCAGAATGACCATAATCACACATAGCGCCGCTCCGATGATCACAAATATTGGATGTTCTAATTCCATTGTGAAATTACCCTCTTTGTTTTCTCCATAGATGCGCGCACGTCACCATTATGCTCCGGTGCAAACTCCGGTGCATAGTATTCATTAACCAAATACTCCAACTGCGGAATCCCCAGGGCATGAATTTCCGCTAACGTGTAAGTGGATACATCCACTCCCGTTACTTCCTGGAAAAAGCCCTTGGTACAGAAGCTCATCTGCTGGTAAGCATCTCTGGTTGTAATGCGGCCGGCTGCCAAATCGTTCTCCACCTTGGTAATCAAGGTTAAATAACGTCTCTTTGCCGTACCCGGTACCACCAGAACTTCTGGCTTTCTCGCTTCTGTCTGGACCAGTTTCGGTTTACGTGCCTTTGCTCTCCAGATTGGAACAAACTTAATCAGCACAGCCGCTGTAGCCAGTCCAATGGTTAAGAAAGCAAATAATACGATCCAACCTGCGCCGTATGAAAATGGTTCCTGAAAAAAATTATTACCAGTACTCATACTTTTATTTCTTTTCTTTCATCTTTTCATTTTTGTTTCTGTTCAACATCTCAAGGATCTGGTCATCCATATCCTCAACATTATTAACAGTTGTACAGGAAATGCCCAATCGCAAAATCTTGTCCGTTGTTGCTGCTTCCGCGGCATCACGTTTTTCCTTCGCAATTTTGGTCAATTTTGGGTTCTTGGTCAAGAAATCAGGAAGATATTGTTCCCGTTCCATATCGAATACCTGCTGACCATCAAAATCAGCATCACCCACCTGAATTAATAGGATATCATGAGCCACCATCAATCGGCGAACCGTGCTCTCCTCAAGAGAGAGGATCCCGTCTCGATCCGTTACCAAGACAACAATCATACGTCTGCGGAAATTGCGCATCACATAATCCAGGGACTCATTTAAGTCCGTGCGGTTGTCCATTGTAACAGCATTGTGGTACTTATCCAAAATCAATTCAATATTCATCAATCCGGTTCGGAAAGGATGGAATACCATACCCTCCTTCGTCGCATAGGTAGCACTAACGTAATCACCATTACTATTGACTAAGTAAGCCAATGTACCACCACCTAAGATTGCCAATTCACGTTTCTCATTTTCTCCCGCAGAGTATGCAAGCATACGTCTGTTGGTGTCCATAATCAGCATGATATTGTGCTTTCTTTCGGCAACATACTGACGCACCAGAATCTTCTGGCTTCGCGAGGATGCCTTCCAATCGATGTCCTTGACATCGTCTCCGGCAACATATTCGCGCAATTCGTCGAAGTTCATGCTTCGACCCTTAAAAACCGAACGATAGGAACCATCCAGAATCTGACTGGTTCTTTTGTTTGTGGAAATGACTCGATATCGCCTCAGGCCTGCCTGAATCTTTGCGATATATTTCATTCTCATGGTGTCTTCACTGCTCCTATGATTGCATCAATAATG
>JAZUHV010000035.1:0-2085 GCA_045641925.1 Butyrivibrio sp. | reverse complement strand
GATGTATTTGGGTGATATTTATACCATCTCCTTAAATTTAGCAGGTTTGCCAGGTCTGTCCCTGCCATGTGGTGTGGACAGTAAGGGATTGCCAATTGGTTTACAGCTGATTGGTGACTGCTTTCAGGAACAGAAACTGATTCACGCTGGCTTTACTTATGAGCAGGCGCGCGGCAAATTTGAGAGGGGGGTGTAGTATGAGCAAACAGTATGAAACCGTCATCGGTCTTGAGGTTCATGTGGAACTGGCGACAAAGACCAAGATTTTCTGTGGATGCTCTACTGCCTTTGGTGGAGCGCCAAATACCCATACCTGCCCGGTTTGTACCGGTCAGCCGGGTTCCTTGCCGGTGCTGAATAAAAAGGTCGTAGAATACGCTGCAGCAGTTGGTTTGGCTACCAATTGTACCATTACACAGCACTGCAAGTTTGACCGTAAGAATTATTTTTATCCGGACAATCCGCAGAACTACCAAATTTCTCAGCTGTATTTGCCAATCTGCAGAAATGGTCATGTGGATATTGAATTATCCGATGGTACCGTAAAGCCAATCCGTATCCATGAAATCCATATGGAAGAGGACGCCGGTAAATTAATTCATGATGACTGGGAAGGTGTATCTTATGTAGATTACAACCGTTCCGGTGTGCCATTGATTGAGATTGTATCTGAGCCAGATATGCGTAGTGCCGAAGAGGTGATTGCCTACCTGGAGAAACTCCGCCTGATTATTCAGTATTTAGGGGCTTCGGACTGTAAATTACAGGAAGGCTCCATGAGAGCGGATGTTAACCTGTCCGTTCGTGAAGTGGGGGCTAAAGAGTTTGGTACCCGTACCGAGATGAAGAATTTGAACTCCTTCTCTGCGATTAGCCGTGCGGTGGAAGCAGAGACCAATCGTCAGATTGATCTTCTGGAAGCAGGAGAGCCTGTAGTTCAGGAGACCCGCCGTTGGAACGATGATAAGGGTTATTCGTATGCGATGCGCTCCAAGGAAGATGCGCAGGATTATCGCTACTTCCCTGATCCTGATTTGCCACCAATGGATATCTCTGACGAATATTTAGAGGCGCTTCGTGCAAAGCAGCCAGAGTTTAAGACCGAAAAGATGGCACGCTACCAGGAAGAATTTGGTCTCCCAGAATATGATGCTGCTATTTTGACTGATACCAAGAAACTGGCTGACTTGTTTGAGCAGACAACCGCGCTTTGTAATCAGCCAAAGAAGGTTTCGAACTGGTTGATGGGCGAGACCATGAAGCTGGCGAAAGAAAAGGGCGTGGACTTATTAAGCCTCTCTTTCTCACCAGAGCATTTATCCAAACTGATTCAGTTGGTGGATGCAGGCACTATCAATAATTCCGTAGCAAAGGATGTATTTGCCATTATCTTTGACGAGGACATTGATCCGGAAGCATATGTGAAGGAACATGGACTCGTACAGGTCAATGATGCAGGTGAACTACAGAAGGTCGTTGAAGAAGTAGTAGCTGCTAACCCACAGTCTGTTGCTGATTATAAGGCCGGTAAAGAAAAGGCCATTGGTTTCTTGATGGGCCAGGTAATGCGCGCCATGAAGGGCAAAGGCAATCCAGGCATAGTACAGGAAATGCTGAAGGAAATTCTTACAAAATAAATTTTCAAAAGCCGGGGAAATGCCCCGGCTTTTATGCCATTATTGGCAGTGGGAAATATGCTAAATTATGATAAATTGATTATAATCTAGAATGAATTAGGGAGGTTGTTCGATGAACTTAACGGGTACTTGGAAACCTTATGGCCGCTATGCCATGAAGAAACAAGTGATTACCATTCAGAATCAGGAACTTACTTTTTGGAGTAGCTCTGCGCGTTCGAATCCTGAGCAGGTAACGGTACACTTTCATTTGACCGAAGATGCATGCCTGCGCGAGAATCATAGTTATAATATTGAAATTGAAGAGGAACAGTATAAATATACAGATTTCATGGTTCACGAAGAACTGATTGAAGAAAAGCCGGTTGTAATACTTTCTCTTATGACTATGGAATATGATGGTAGAGGTCGTATTGTAATATCTTCTTACGTTCGTGAAGAAGATTAT
>JAZUHV010000034.1:0-1838 GCA_045641925.1 Butyrivibrio sp. | reverse complement strand
TCTTCGAATACACGAATAAATTCTTCACCGATAATCTTACGCTTGCGTTCAGGCTCTTCCACACCGGCTAACTTAGCATAATATCTTTCCTGTGCGTTTACGCGTACAAAATTGATATCAAATGCGCCGCCCTTACCAAATACGCCTTCAACCTCATCGCCCTCGTTCTTACGAAGGAGACCATGGTCAACAAACACACAGGTAAGCTGTGGGCCAATGGCTCTTGCTAAAAGTGCTGCCAATACAGAGGAATCCACGCCGCCAGACAATGCAAGAAGCACCTTTCCATCGCCAACCTTCTCGCGAATGGCCTTCACATTTTCTTCGACAAATGCGTCCATTCTCCAATCGCCCGCACAGCCACAAATGTTACGTACGAAATTGAAGAGCATCTTAGAGCCCTCCGGTGTATGTAATACTTCCGGATGGAACTGGATTGCATACAGGCCCTGATCCACGTTTTCTGCTGCTGCCACAGGGCAATTATCTGTAGTTGCAATGCTTCTAAAGCCCGGTGCCAGTTTGCTGATGTAATCAAAGTGACTCATCCAGCAGGTTGTATTTTCCTTAACCCCTGCAAATAATGCGGAGGTAGTGTCCACATGAATGTCGGTTTTTCCGTACTCACGATTTGCCGCACGCTCTACATTTCCACCGAGCACAAAGCTCATCAGCTGCGCACCATAGCAAAGTCCCAATACAGGAATTCCTAATTCAAAAAGTTCCTTGCCGCAGGTAGCTGCACCTGGCTCATAGCAGCTTGCAGGACCACCGGTCAGAATGATTCCCTTCGGATTCATCGCCTTAATCTTTGCAAGGTCTGTCTTGTAAGAGTAGATTTCGCAATATACGTTACATTCTCTGACGCGTCGTGCAACCAACTGGTTATACTGACCGCCGAAATCAATAACGACTACCAATTCTCGATCCATCTCGTAATCTCCTTGTTAATATACTATTGTTCTATTGTATATGGGCGCACCATCTTTTTCAAGGACTAGATGTCCTCTATTCACAAACTCTCTCTTAGAAAAGAATTATTTGTTTAAATACCGCGCGATATACTGTCCCGTATAGGATTTCGGGTTCTTTGCAACCTCTTCCGGGGTACCCTTGGCAATCACGGTGCCGCCTTTGTCGCCACCCTCCGGGCCAATGTCAATGATATAGTCTGCCGTCTTAATAACGTCCAAATTATGCTCAATGACCACTACCGTGTTTCCACCCTCTCGCAGCTTATGCAGAATATCCACCAGCTTGTGAACATCCGCAAAGTGCAGTCCGGTCGTCGGCTCATCCAAAATATAAATGGTCTTACCGGTACTGCGGCGGGACAATTCTGTCGCAAGCTTAATTCTCTGCGCCTCACCACCGGACAGTTCAGTCGATGGCTGCCCCAACCGGATATAACCAAGTCCAACATCGTATAAGGTCTGAATTTTATTACGAATGGAAGGAACATTTTCGAAGAACTTCACAGCCTCCTCCACCGTCATATTTAAAACATCATAAATGGACTTTCCCTTGTATTTAACGTCCAGGGTCTCACGATTGTAACGCTTACCGTTGCAGACCTCACATGGTACATAAACATCTGGCAAAAAGTGCATTTCAATCTTTATAATTCCATCGCCGGAACATGCTTCGCAACGTCCGCCCTTTACATTAAAAGAGAATCGTCCCTTGGAATATCCCCTTGCCTTGGCATCAGAAGTGGCTGCAAACAGGTCACGAATCATGTCAAACACACCGGTATAGGTTGCAGGATTCGACCGAGGGGTACGGCCGATTGGGGACTGGTCAATAGCAATGACCTTAACCAACTGAGCAAGACCAAT
>JAZUHV010000033.1:0-15242 GCA_045641925.1 Butyrivibrio sp. | reverse complement strand
TGTGCGTCCTGGTATTGTTCCGGCGCAGCAAAGCCGCGCGTCCCAAGGTGCATGGTGCGATGACCCGCGGGAGCCCCCTTCGGTTCCTGCAAAGAAACAGCGCTTCCGTAATCCACCAGGCGCAGTGTTCCGTGGTCGATGAGGATGTTTTCCGGCTTAATATCATGATGGCAGATGCCATGCATATGCAGATAATCCACAACCTCGCAGAGTTGTACCCCATAGCGAATTACTTCTCGATATGAAATTGTATGTTTGGGAAAAATGAAAGAATGTAGAGATGTGCCCTCCATAACCTCTTCCACAATTATGACGCATTGGGGCGTTACTTCCACGTCGTAAATCATGGGAATGGCGGGATGGTGCAATCTCTTTAAGATATCAGCCTCTTTGAGTGCCCGTGCGGACAGATGCTGATGGTCGATGACTTTGACAGCCCGACACACTTGCAGTGTCTGATGTCTGGCCAGGTACACATTGCCCTGCGAACCGCTTCCTAAAAGCTTCTCGATGCGGTACCTGCCGTCCAAAAGTGTATCTCCCGGATTCATCATCTTATGTTATTGCTAAACCTCCTAAAAGTTGTACCGGGGTTTCGCCTCTTTAGAATACCGAATTTGCCGCCGTTTTCGCAAGGCTTTTGCCAAAATTTATAAAAAATTAAGAAATATATCATTTACAATTTCCGAACCCTTGGATATACTTTAACTACTTCGAGGTATAACGTATGAAGATAGAAAAAATTAATGACAATCAGATTCGCTGCACATTAAATCAGCAGGATTTACAGTCCCGTGAAATCAAAATCAGCGAACTCGCATATGGTACCCAAAAGGCGAAGGACCTCTTCCATGACATGATTGAACAGGCGGACCATGAATTTGGTTTTCACACAGATGACATGCCACTGATGATTGAGGCCATTCCAATTTCAATGGACTGCATCGTTCTGGTTATTACCAAGGTCGAGGATCCGGAAGAACTGGATACGCGTTTCTCCCGCTTCGCTCCGTCCGAAGAGGATGGCTCTGCTTTAGAGGAATCCGATAACTCTGAGAGCTTCTTGGAAGAAAAGGAACCTCCGGAAGGACTGGATGGTGAATTGACCGATGTTACTGCCGAGGCCGAAGAAGCAACGGATGCAAATCCTTCCGGTAACTTTGTTCCGTTCTCTGAGATGCTTCGCGATGCCACAGCTCGCATTGCTCCGGAAATTAAGGACTTCATCGATACGCTTTGCTCTAATTTAACAGGAACTCCTGCTGAAGAAGCCAAAGAGGAACCGCATTACGACGATGCCCTGAATGATGTTGAAGAACAGCCAGTTAACGAGGAACCTGCCCCAGAAGAAAAGAAAGAGCCTGCCGAAGTGCTGACGCGCCTCTTCTCCTTTGGTTCGTGGAAGGAAGCCTCTTATGCAGCATCTCATATTCGTGCAGATTATGATGGCGATTCCCTGTTCTATAAGGATGAAACCCATAACTGCTATTACCTGTTGCTAACCGGCAGTTCGGATGATAAGCTTCGATTCTTTGCAGTATCCAATGAACTGACAGAATATGCGCATAAGATGAAGCAGAACTTCTCCACAACCGCATATTTAAATGAACATTGTAAACTGATTCTTCGTACCGATGCGATTCGCATCCTAACCGAATATTAATTCTAAAAACTACACCCTGCTCTCGTTGGCAGGGTGTTTTCACCTATATAGGAACCCGTATGATACTACACGACCAGGATATCCGTGAGCCCCTCTTTGATTATTTGGAGGAATGCTATGGTCAAATGCGCATATTGGAGGAATTAACCATGGGCAAATCCCGTGCGGACATTGTTATGGTTACGCCACATGCCCTGTACGGCATCGAAATCAAAAGCGATGCCGATACTTACGTGCGCCTAAAAAGTCAGGTTAAGGACTATGAAAAATACTATGATTTCAATCTGGTTGTCGTAGGAACCAGCCATGCAATGCACATCGAGGACCACGTGCCGGCGCATTGGGGCATTCTAACGGTGGAATGGGTAGATGATGCCTTTGACTTTTATATGCTTCGGCAGCCAAAGCCCAATCCGAATGCTTTAAAATTAAATCAGCTCAAGCTTTTATGGCGCAGTGAATTGGCCTGGATTCAGGAGCAAAACCAAATGGCCAGGTACAAGGATAAGAGCCGCCCATTTGTGGCGCAAAAAATTGCTGAGAAAAAAAACCTTTCTCCGGAGCTTCTCACCACACAAATCTGCCATGTTCTTTTAGAACGCGATTATTCGGTGTTTCATGAGCTCCCATCAAAGCCAAAGCGGAAACGCCGCAGGCGAAGAGCATAGATATGGCCCGTGACAGAATTCTCTGCCCCGGGCCTTTTTTTATAAAATCATACTTAATTGGATACGTTTTTTTGCCAGATCAACGGACAATACCTTTACCTGCACCACATCGCCCACGCTGACAACCTCCAAAGGATGCTTCACAAACTTTTTGTTCGTCAGCTGCGAAATATGCACCAGTCCGTCCTGATGTACACCAATGTCCACAAATGCGCCAAAATCGATAACATTGCGCACCGTTCCGGACAAGAGCATACCCGGCTTCAAATCCTCCATGGAAAGCACATCGCTCTTTAAGATTGGCTTTGGCATCTCTTCACGCGGGTCGCGGCCCGGCTTCTCCAGTTCCTGCACAATGTCTCTTAAGGTCAGTTCTCCGACCCCCAGCTCCTCCGCCATCTTTTTATAATCCTGAATAATCAGAGACAGTCCCTGTACTTTTCTCTCCGCAATATCCTTCTCGCTAAAGCCTGCTTTCTTTAACAATGCAAGCGCGCAGGCATAGCTTTCCGGATGTACACTGGTTCCGTCTAATGGCTGCTTTCCATCTAAAATGCGCATAAAGCCGGCACACTGCTCAAATGCCTTCGGGCCGAGCTTTGGCACCTTTTTTAACTCTTCACGCGTTACGAATCGACCGTTGGCCTCACGATAGGCTACGATATTCTTTGCCAGGGTTTTATTAATACCAGAAATATGCATCAAAAGAGGCACGGAGGCAGTATTCAGATCCACACCGACACGGTTTACGCAGGTCTCTACAACGCCGTCTAACGACTCGCCTAACTTCTTCTGATTCATATCATGCTGGTACTGTCCCACGCCGATGGCCTTAGGATCAATCTTTACAAGCTCAGCCAATGGATCCTGTAAGCGCCTTGCAATGGATGCTGCCGAACGCTGGCCCACATCAAAGTTTGGAAATTCTTCCGTTGCCAATTCGCTTGCGGAATAAACAGATGCTCCTGCCTCATTAACAATCACATATTCCACCTTCTGTGGAATCTCAGAAATCAACTCCGCAATAATCGCCTCTGACTCACGGGAAGCCGTTCCGTTTCCGCAGGAAATCAGGGAAATATCATACTTCTCAATCAGTTTCTTAACCGTTACCTTGGCCTCCGCCACCTTATTTTGTGGCGCAGTTGGATAAACCACAACGGTATCCAAGACCTTTCCTGTTGCGTCCACTACAGCCAGCTTGCATCCGGTACGGAATGCCGGATCCCAGCCAAGCACATTTCTTCCGGTAATTGGCGGCTGCATCAAGAGCTGTGTCAGGTTTTTACCAAACACCTCTATCGCGCCATCCTCTGCCATCTCCGTCATGCGGCTTCGCAGCTCGCGCTCAATAGATGGCGCAATCAGACGGCTATAGCCATCAGCAATGGCCGCTTCCAAAACGGCTGCGGTTCCTGCTTTTTTATTCGTAATAATCTTCTCATTCAGATAATGCAGAATCTTATCGGTTGGTGCCTCAAGCTTAATCGTCAGCATCTTCTCCGCTTCGCCGCGATTAATGGCCAATACACGATAGCCTGTCATCTTATTCAAAGCACTGGAAAAATCATAATACATTTCGTAAACAGATTGCACCTCAGCATCCTTCGCCTTGGAAATCAGCAGACCTTCGTTCCAGGTCAAATCGGGGATGTAAGAGCGAAAATCGGCATCGTCAGAAATATCTTCTGCAATGATATCCGATGCCCCTGCAATGGCACTTTCCACGTCAGGAACGTCTTTTTCAGCATCTACAAAGGCTTCTGCTTCCTCCTCCACGGTCTTCTTAGTCATTTGCAGGCGGATAATGTTTGCAAGTCCCTCCAGACCGCGCTCCTTCGCAATAATCGCACGGGTACGCTTCTTCTGCTTATATGGACGGTACAAATCCTCTAACGCCACCATGGTAGTCGCTGCAAGGATATCCTTTTCCAATTCTGCGGTCAGTTTTCCCTGCTCACGAATGCTATTTAAAATTGCCTCACGGCGCTCATCCAATCCTCGCAAATATGTCAGGCGTTCTCCAAGCTTACGAAGCTGTGCATCGTCCAAAGAACCGGTTGCCTCTTTACGATAACGTGAAATGAAAGGAATGGTATTGCCCTCATCAATCAATTTTACTGCGGCCTCCACCTGCCACTTTTTCACGCCCAGTTCATCTGTAATTACTCCAATAATATCCATAAATCTTTCCCTCTAAATTCAAGAAAAGCTCTGCGCCAAGCGCAGAGCTAACTCTTTATTGCTCTTCCTTTATGCCTGTGGCATTTCTTCCGGCTTAGCAGCCTCAATTACTACGGTATTGCTCCAGAAGCCAGGCTTAATATGTGCCTTTGCATAGAAATAATTCTGCTCCGGAGTAATGGTAAACTGTAAGTCCTTACACTTACGGGTCATACCCAGGGTCATATGAAGGGTGTGTGTTCCGAATGGAAGCACGATACGGGTGCTCTCGGTATTTCCAATATGTCCATAAGGAACATTATCGATATAAACGCCCATGCCTGCTGCCACACCAATTGGTGAGCCCATACGATAAAGCTGTACAACACCACAATTTGCGGTCATTAAAGGTGCGCCGCACTTACTACAGTTTGCGGTTCCTTCTGGTGCATTAAAAACCTGTCCGCAATTGCAGCGGAAACGATACATATTTGACATTTTATGTCCTCCCTTACTTGTAACTCAAAACATTGTTATCATACCATATTCCAGCGCATTTGCCTATACTTCGAAATCAAAGCAGCTACGAATAGCAGTATATGGACGAACCTTTCCATCCGCTACTGCTACATGTGCAGGATGCGTTGCATAACCCTTCAGGCTAGCTTCATCCTCAAAGGTTGTATCTAACATCAAATCCGTGTTGGAGCTGGCAAGTCCTTCGGTAATCACCTTAATTTCCACAAGGCCTGGAATCTGTCCCATTAACCCCTCTAAGCCTTCTTTAATGCCAGCCTTAATGCTAACCTTCTCCTCATCCGTTAAGGAATCTTTTAATGTCCAAATAATTACATGTTTTACCATTTGATTCACCTCATAAATAAGATGGTATTATTATATACCCTTTGACAGTGAAACGCAAAGGCGCCCCGTGATTACTCACGGAGCGTCTTTATTGGGAAACTTATGTGAAATACTCTTAAGCGTTCTTCTCGCTCTTCTTCTTTAAGAGCAAGGTTACGATTGCTACTGCGCTTACGCCAAGTAAGCTGATGAGTAAACCAATGTTGGTGTTGCGGTCAGCGGTAACAACGTCATCGTCTGCTTCAACTTCGCCCTTGTGACCAGGCTCCTCATCTTCGATTACGTCCTCATCGCCTTCAACCTCAGGATCTCTGTCATCAATAACCGGAGGAGCTGGAATTAATTCAGTGGTAGCGGATACTAATACATCTGCAAGTACGGTCTCAGTATTTGTGGTGGTAGACCAGCCGCTGAATAAGTAGCCTTCTTCAGGAACATACTCTGCTTCCAAAAGAGGTGCAACTAAAGAGCCTGCATCTACGGTGAAGGTATCTACTACAATACCATCTACTTCGTAGGTTACGGTGAAGGTCTTTAAGGTTGCGGTATAGGTTGCTACATAAGTAACATCCTCGGTTACAACTGGAATTTCATCTACTACTACGACACCGGACTCGGTTTCAACGGTCCAAGCTTCGAAGGTGTAGTTGTAAAGGTCATCTTCATAATCAGGAACTTCTGGAGCATCTACTTCATCGCCAAAGTTCTTGATTAAGTTTGCGTTGGTATCTTCGCCTTCAGCATCCTTGTATTCGAAGGTTACGATGTAATCAATGATGCTGGAGTTGTACTGTGCGAAGTAATCTGCATTTGCAACAACTTCTGTTACTACGTTCTTATCCCAACCGCTGAAGGTGTAGTCCACACCATTGAGGATGTATTCTGCGGTTGCTTCTGGAATTTCTACAGTCTGCTTGTAGGTATATTCCTTAGAGGAAAGTAAAATCTTATTTGCATCGTAGAAGTTTACGGTATAAATGATGTTTGCTCTGTGAGCTACAATCATTACGTCCTTATCTAAAGCGGTCTTATTTACATCTGCGGTAGTAATCTGGAAACCTTCGTCAGAGAACTTCTTGCCGGCATCTAACCAGCTAGCGTACTTGGTTTCCATGTTCTTTAATGCTTCGTCGCTTAAGAATGCGCTTGCATCCTCGCCTTCAATAACCTGAGCGATGTAATCAACGCCTCTCTGCTGATCTGCGAAATGATCAACGATTAAGGTGTAATCTAACATTGCCTGAATCTTGAATACCTTCTTGAATACGAAGTTTACTACTGCACCATTGTTGGTTAATTCAACTTCCTTGGAAACAGCCTCGCCGAGTACATAATCACGGCCATTCAGGGTTAACTTGGAGTGCTGCGCATTTACAGTATAGGTTCCAACCTTCTTGGTTGCTACAGTACCTAAAGAGTAGATTACATTATCATCCGTATCAACGTAGTTTACTACGATGTCGTAGGTGTTGTAATCACCACCATCGATGTGCCATCCGTCAGATTCCTGCTTTAATACATACCAGCAATCTACAGCACCAGCCTGCTCGGTGGTATCGGTTGCTGCCATAACTGCCTTAATTTCAGCAGCATCAATGGTTCCAACCTTAACATTGTTCTTAGTTGCTTCGAAAATCTTATTTAATAAGGTTTCTAATTCAGCATTTGCGCCAACAGCGAAGGTCTGTGTCTTGCCAACCTGCTTGAAGTCAGCTACAGGTCTTCCGGTGATGCCGTCCTGATCATAGAACTGATCGATGGTATCTACCTTGTTGTTGTACTTGTAATAAGCAACCTTTAATGACTTATCATATACTGCAGTGTAGGTTGCGTTACCACTTACGGCAGAAGCCTTAATAGCATTTGAAGAAACGATGTTTCCATCCTTATCTTCCCAACTCTTGAAGCCATATCTGTAAATGTCCTTGCCTACATGGCTTGGATTAGAAGGAACTTCAATGGATTCACCATACTTGTAGGTGGTGTTGTCCTTGTTTAATAAGGTTCCGTCATTATTAAAGAACTTAATCTCATAATTAATTGGAGTAGCAGAATAAACTGCGGTGTACTCTGCAGCGCCGGTGCAGATGGTGGATACGTTCTTATCCCAACCTACAAAGCTGTAGGAATTCTGGTTATCAGATGCCTTGGATGGGGTAGGAACCGTAATGGTGCTGCCGTAGTCATAAGCCTTACGGTCTAATACGGTTACGCCATCTTCATCATAGAAGGTTACGGTGAAGGACTTAGCCTTGTAAGCTACTCTTAAGATTCCGGTAGGATTGTAAGAATAGAAGCCATTCACATTTGCTGCATTGAAATTTGCGGTATAATCTTCAGCTGCCTGGCCATTTACCAATGCATAGGTCATGAAACCAAGGTTGCTGTTGTAATTGTACTTGGTGCTCTTAGAACCGAAGTTTCTGAAATCGGTTACGAATACCTGGTTGTTCCAGGTATCTGCATTGGATACCCAGTTGAAATAGCACTTGAAGTAATCATAGCCTTCGATTTCTGGGAATAATGCGGAAGTTAACTTTGCATCCTTTGCATTTACGGTGAAATTAAGGTTTTCTTCTGAGGTGTAGTACTTTACGAACTCACCCTTGGAATTTAAAAGTGCGATTGCATAATTTACATCGTTCAAATCAGTACCGGATACATTCGCACCGTTCTCATCTGCTTCGTGGAACTTGAAATCAATGGTACCAGCTTCCGGAGTGATGTAATAAACTGAATACTTGTTATCACCCTTCTTTGCAACCAGTGCGGTAAAAGTAGGATTGTTTCCATTCTTTTTTACCGATGCGGTAGATGCCTGTGCATCAAGGGTTCCGTTGATTGCTACCTTGGTATTTGCGGTAGTAGCGCTATTGCCAACCTTCTCATCAGGGGACTTAACAGTGTCCACCTTCACACCATCTACAAATACTTCAACGGTGATGTGACCCTTGTCAGCAGGTGCTGCGCTTGCGGTTGTTACATTTCCTACTACGACGGTAGTAAGTACAAGTGCGAAAGCTAAGATAGCACTTGTAATTCTTTTTACTAAGTTGTTTCCCTTCATTCGTATATCCTCCATAAAATTTGAATGCAACGTTTTTGCGTTTCTCAACTGATATCATACTAGCACACCCACTTCCCCTCCGTTCTCCCCCTTCGGGGGGGATATTTATGAAAAAATACACGATTTTCATAAAAAAAGTGCCCCACAATCACTTGTGGAGCACTTTTATATTGGGAAACTTTTAAAGATATAAGCTAATTATGCATTCTTCTTATCGTTTCTTCTCTTGATGATTACGGTTGCTAAAGCAACAGCACTAACACCAAGTAATGCAATCAACAAACCTACGTTTGCAGGATCTGCGGTAACAACATCATCGTCAGCTTCTACTTCAGGATTCTTCTCGGTCTCTTCTTCGGTCTCAACATCGGTTTCTTCCTCGGTAGGAATTTCTTCCTCATCTGCTTCAACTTCCTGAACCTTGGTGCTACCTACGATGGTAACATCTGCAGAAACAGTTTCATCAGCATAGTCAGTAGACCATCCGCTGAAGATGAATCCTTCCTTTGCGGTGTAAGCAGCATCTAAAAGATCTGCAACGGAATCGCCATAAGTTGCATCAACTGTATTCACTACAGTACCGTCAACAATGTAAGTTACCTTGTAGGTATTGATGGTGTAAACAACATTGATTACCTGAGCTTCCTCAGTAATGATGTAATCGTTCATGTCTACGCTTGCAATATCTGCGGTGTAACCAGTAATTTCTGGAGTCTTAACAACTTCGTCTGCAGCAACCTTACCAACGTAATTGGTGATGGTTACGGATGGAGCTGCGGTAGCGCCATTTACATCATTGAAGAAGTAATTAACGGTTACGGTGTTCTTATCATGTTCAACGAAGGTTACGGTAACTTCAACGTTACCAGCAGGCATGGTGCCTTCTACTACAAGCAAGTTTGCGGTGTAGTCTTCGATAACAGGAGTTTCAACATTGTATTCTGCCTTGTAATCTAAGGTTTCGCGAACTTCATCTGCAGCTTCAGTGCCATCTTCGTAAACATACTTGATAACTAATTCATACTGGTTGATGTCATAAGTAAATACAACAGTCTCACCACCAACGGTATCCATCACATCTTCTACAACAGCATCACCATCTAATGTGTAGCCAGTGATTTCAAGTGCCTTTGCGGTGTAGGAATCATCAAATGCAACATTTTCAATCTTCTGATCATCTGCAAGCTTATTGCCATCCTTATCGACGAACTGAACAGTTACATCGAATAAATCTGCGCTCCAGTTAGCAACATACTTTCTATCTCCGGTAGAACCGGTCGTAATAGTTACTTCCTCAGTTGCTTCATCCAAACCAGTTCCGGTCCATCCTAAGAAGGTGTAACCAGTCTTTACTGGGTTGATTAAAGTGATATCAGCAGACTCTACTGTGTAGGTTGCTGGGTTGGTTCCATTTACGGAACCGCCATCTAAGTTGTATTCGATGGTGTACACAATTGCATTTGCGCTAGCCAAAACATTTACGTGCTTTGCTGGCATAGTGAAAGTAGTAACAGTCTCATCACCGGTGAATACTAAGCCAGTGTAACCTGTCTTTAATTCTGCTCCGATAGTTACCTCTGCTCCGAAGAGGTAGGTGTTAGATCCGCTTGTGGATTCTACACCAGTTCCTGCGGTTACAGTTACTTTGTACGGATTTCTTGTGTAGTAGTAGTCTACTACGGTTGTACCGTCACCCTTAACGGTAACTGTCTGAGTTTCTGGAGCGGTGAAGCCCTCATAACTATTTACTTCTGGAGTTACCTGAGTATCGGTTGTATCGGTAAGGTTATCGGTATCCTTTAACTCATAGGTCTTTCCATCTAAATTCATTAAGTAATGATTTACTGTATATGCGGTGTTGGTATTTGCAGTATAAATGAAGGTTACTGTCTTTCCTTCAATGCTGTCCATCAGCTCGGTAACAGAAGCCTCACCCTTTACAGTGTAACCGGCAATGTCTTCAGCCTTTACAGTATACTTAGTTTTATATGGAACGCCTTCAACCTTTCCATCAGCATGAAGAGTCTTGTTGTTCTCATCTACATACTTAACAGTTACGTCATAAAGGTTTGCCTTGTAAGTGAAAATAATCGTCTTACCCTTTTCCACATCCATGGTATAGGTGATAATCTTATCACTAGTCAATGTATAGCCCTTAATATCTTTAGCGGTTTCAACATGAGTTGAACCAAATACAATTCCAGCCTCCTGAATCGTTGGAGCAATTGAATTACCATTTTCATCCAAATACTTAATAACAACCGAACATCTCTTCTCAACAAAGTTCGCAATGTACTTTCTATCTCCAGTGGAGCCCTTCTTAATACTTACATCCTGAACAGGATTGTTCAAATTAGTTCCAGTCCATCCTGTGAAATTGTAACCATACTTGGTAGGTGGTATCAAAGAGAAGGTTTCGGTCTCAACGGTGTAGGTAGTAGGATTGATTCCATCTACAACTCCATTGTTTAATACGTATTCAATCTTGTATTCGTCCAGTGTAGCAGTTGCTGTCATCTTTACATCCTTAGCAGGCATTGTAAAGGTATCCGTTGCGAAATCGCCGGTCCACTTATCAAAGGTGTATCCGGTCTTTGCGGTAGCGTCTACTTCAACCAAAGCGCCATAGTAATAGGTTCCAGAACCCTCGGTAGTATCAATACCATAGCCTGCATTTGCAGTCACGGTGTACTGATTTCTGGTGTAGTAATACTTCACTACGGTAGATCCGTCTGCTGCAATGGTAGCGGTCTGAGTTGCTGGAGCAATGAAGCCCTCATAGTTCTTAACTGCTGGGGTAACCTCCGTATCGGTGGTTCCCTTAAGGGACTCAGTCTCTTCTAAGGTGTAACGCTCGCCATCTACATTCATTAAGTAATGCTCAACAGTGTAAGCAGTATCGGTATTTGCAACCCAATTAGCGGTAAAGCTCTTATCGCCGGTAGAACCAGTTGCAATCACAACGGTCTTGGTTGCACCATTTAAATCGGTACCAGTCCATCCATCAAAGGTGTAACCGGTCTTTACTGGGTTGATTACAGTGATTGCTTCAGAATCTACATAGTAGATAACTGGGTTCGTTCCGTTTACAACACCACCATTTAAAGTGTAGCTAATGCTGTAAGGAACCTTCTTGTAAACAACATCAACCTTAACATCCCCTGCGATAGTGCCAGCAACTGTTGCCTGTTTAGCATCCACAAGGCTATATCCCTTTACATCAGGAGAAGTTACATTGTAAACATCATCAAACTTAACGGTCTTTGCATGAGACTTAGCAAGAGTATTTCCAGCCTCATCTACATAATTAATTGTCAAATCATAGGTTCTGTCTTCGAACTGTGCCACAAAGGTCAAATTGTCCTTAGGCATTGTGAAGCTATTTGCAGAAACTCTGGTGCCTGCGGTCTGCTTCCAGCCCTTGAATACCAGTCTGTCGGTATCATAAGCAGGAGTTCCTAAATCTACGGTATCCTTGAAGAAGTAGCTGGTGGTAGAAGATACACCATTTACAACCTTGGTTACATCATACTTCTTCTCGCGAAGCATATAGGTAAGGGTCTTGGTCTCATTGTTCTTAATATCAGAGATGTTCCAGGTAATCTTTCCATTTACTGGATCATAGGACCATGCTGCGTCATCCTCAACAAAACCAGCCCACTCATAATCTACATCACCAATGGTAGCATAGCCTACAAAATCGGTAACGGTTGCATTGGTAGCTGCAATCTGGGTAGATCCTGCAACAGTTGAGTAAATCTCTCCAATGTTTTCAGAGTTTGCGTTGTATACATGATTTTCATCGGTTGCCAAAGATGCTAAGAATGCAGATTCCTCAGATGCAGTTGTCGCATTAGCGGTTGTCTTAAAGTAGATGGTGTATACATCTGCAATCTTCTGTGCTTCCTTTGCTTCCCAAAGGGTTGCCGGCTTAACGCTGGATACATAATACTCTGTAGAATACCAACCGCTTGAAACGGTCTTAACAACGTATTCAACCTCGGAAGAGGTTCCATTACCTACGATTGTGGTATTCACATTCTTAATTGCCTGGTATGCATCTTCCTTTAATTCGTAATCGCCATACCAGTCTTTGTCGAAATACTTGCTTTCTGTAGATGCTAATTCGGTAATCTTGTAACCAAAGGTAGGAGCACCATCAGAAAGAAGAATCATGGACTTCTTATCTGCAGTATTGGCAGCTAGCATATTTGCGGCTGAATCAATACCAGCCTGAATATTGGTTCCACCCTGAAGCTTCTGAGTACCTGGATAATAGTTATTTGTATTCGGAGTAGATAATCCATTGATATGGCTCTTTGCAGCTGCTAAATCAGCCTTTTTGAAGAACCTGCCACTTGTAGTAGCGCCAGTGTGGTAGGAAACGATGGAAACCTCAGTATCCTCGTTTGCTAATAACTCTTCCACAGCTGCGATTGCTGCCTGCTTAGCAAGATCCAAATAAGTGATTTTTCTAACTGAGGTGTAGTACACACCATTAATCTTGGTCTCACCGTAATGGCTGTGGTACTTGTTCGTGCATCGGGTCACACCAATAGTCTCTGCAACACCATTCATACTGGCAGAGCAGTCGATTACAATGCTGACAGCGGACTTGGTAACAGTCTTATTTGGCTCACCGCCAAGTGCATCAAGAGAAACGGTGTAGATATGCTGTCCGTCTACACTAAGCTCCTCATCTAATGTAGGTCCAAGTCTCTTTACAGTAACTTTAGAGCTTGAACTTACTGGATCAGTATCACCTGCAGTCGCACGAAGTGCATTTGCAGAAAATACTGCTGCAACTGTAGCAATCAAAGCAACAGCAGCAACAACTACCTTTCCAATTTTTTTCTTAAAAAAATCTTTCATTTTTTCCTCCCGTTATTTCTATGTGTTTCCCGAAAAGGGGGAGCCCTTTTCAACTTTTTACATATTATCACACCCTTTTCCACCCTCTTCCCCCCGAAAGGTGGGGAATTTAAGAAAAAACAGGAAATTATGAATAGGTTTTTTCCCACATAAAAAGTCCCACATGGTACTTATGCCACGTGGGACTATTACTTAATATGGAAACGTTTTCAAGTGCGTTTTACTATTTTATAATTTTTCAGAATCTAAAATAATTGTGAATGGTCCATCGTTCAAAAGGCTCACCTTCATGTCCGCACCAAACCGTCCGGTCTGTGTCGTAAACCCAGCTTCTCTACAGGAACGAATCATGTATTCGTATAATGCATTGGCATGATCCGGCGCACCCGCCTCTGTAAAGGAAGGCCGATTTCCTTTTTTACAATTCGCATACAGGGTAAACTGCGAAACGAGTAAAAGCTCGCCGCCTACATCCGTTAAGGACAGTTTGGTTTTCCCCTCTGCATCCTCGAAGATACGAAGACCTAACATTTTCTTTAAACATTTGTCCGCAACCTCTTCGGTATCCGAATCCGCTACACCAATCAGCACCAAAAAGCCTTTGCCGATTTGGCCAGTCACTTCTCCTTCAACGGTTACAGACGCATTGGTTACGCGTTGAATGACGAGTCTCATATGCTCCTCCGATTAACGAAAGGTGATTTCTCCGGTTGCAGCATCCATGCTCTCTACAATTGCAAGTGATTCTACACGAATTCCCTTATCACGCAATTCCTGGCCGCCCTTCTGGAAGCCCTTCTCTACAGCAATGCCGACACCTTCTAAGGTCGCACCCGCTTCCTCAATGATTTCTACCAAACCATTGATGGCGCAGCCATTGGCCAAAAAGTCATCAATTACAAGCACATGGTCCTCAGCGGATAAGAACTTCTTGCTGACAATAACATCATAGGTCTTCTTATGCGTGAAGGATTCAATCTTTGTGCAGTACATATCACCGTCCAGGTTAATGCTCTGAGACTTCTTTGCAAATACAACCGGTACGTGAAATTCTCTGGCAACAATGCAGGCGATACCGATTCCGGAAGCCTCGATGGTCAAAATCTTATTGATTGGGCGTCCCTCAAAGAGGCGCTTCCATTCCCTTCCCATCTCTGCAAATAAATCCACGTCCATCTGGTGATTTAAGAAGCTGTCTACCTTTAAGACATTGCCCTCCTTTACCACACCATCTTTACGAATTCTATCTTCTAATAGTTTCATGATTCTTTGACCTCACTTATCGTTCTTCTCTAAAATACGGTAGGCCTAAGCTTGCCGGCGGCTGGTTCTCGCGCTTGTTTCGCATAGAAGAAATTACGAGTACGACCAGCGTTACTATGTAAGGGAACATCTTATAGATTTCCTTTAACTCCATATGCGCGGTATCGATTGGCAGGTATAAGTACAGGATGTACAAACCACCAAACAGGATGGAAGCAAAAATACTTAAGTTTGGCTTCCAAATGGTGAAGATTACGAGGGCAATAGCGAGCCATCCACGATCGCCGAACGCATCATTACTCCAAACGCCGGTCGCATAATCCATAACATAATACAAGCCACCAAGTCCCGCAATCATACAACCGATGCAGGTCGCCATGTATTTATACTGAATGACATTGATACCAGCTGCATCTGCAGTCGCAGGATTTTCTCCAACGGCACGCAGCTGAAGGCCAATACGTGTCTTTTTAAAGACTATGGACAATACCACAGCAATCACGATTGCAAGGTAAGCCAAAAAGCTGTAGGACAGGAAAATCTTTCCAAACCATCCCAAATTCTCCGCAAATGGCAAAGACTGGCTGAAGAACGCGCTGGTCTTTGTAAGTGCCAAGGATGGTACATCGGTCTTGGAAATCTTAATCAGGGAACCACCAAAGAAGTTACCAAAACCAACACC
>JAZUHV010000032.1:0-2483 GCA_045641925.1 Butyrivibrio sp. | reverse complement strand
CTGAAAAAATTAATGGAAGAAATGTCAAAGGATCCTGATTTAGCAAAAAGGATTACTAAGGCAGGAAATGATGAAATCCTGGCAATTGCAAAGGAATTAAACATTGAAGTAACGGAGGAAGACCTGAAAGCGTCAGAACAGAATGACCTTTCTGAAAACGAACTGGAAGCTGTAACTGGAGGCGGCGGATGTGGTTGCCTGTTATATGGTGTTGGTGGCAGAGACGGGCTGAAATGTGAATGTATGCATTACGGTGGAGGTGTGAGTGATGCTGAAACTTCTCACTGCGTAGGTTACGGACATGGCGCATGCGCGTGCGTGGGTGGTGGTGCCGGCGCATCAAATGGAAGAGAGTGTAATCAGGGAACAAACTCTGAGGTTCATTTGTTCAATGAAAATCATTGAGGTCTTTACGTGAATAGTTCTTTTTAATGGTGATGGCGATTGCTGTCACCATTTGTTTTTATCATAGTCAAAGAAGAATCACATAAGAGATTATTATTCTATTGTAATTCTTCCTGCCCCGTAAGCATTTTCATAATTGATAAGGTAGCCAGGATACTGGCTGAGCGGACTGTTGGCAGTGCTGATACAAGGGTAACCGGATTCATTTGGGGTAAATGCTTTCAGATAACTTACAAGCACAAGATAATCTTCAGACACGTAGTCAACTATAGGTTCGGCAGCATCCAGCATTGAGAGTCCGCAACCGTGATTTCTGAGAAGATAATTGATACTTGCAACACGGTATTTTTTATCGAGGAGCAGTGGTTCATAGCTGCCAGTTTCCCGGTTGTAAACCTGAACATTCTTTACTCTGTATTCGCCAGTCGGACCGCTTACCCAGATATCATTATCATCAACGGTTATTGTTGATTCGATTGATGTATCGATATCATACTTAAGTCCTGCTACCTGCATAAAGCCGCTTCCTTCTGTTGGCTTACCAGTGTTAATATCCTCGAGGCCGATTGATTTTGCACCTTTTTCAAGAACATCCAGAAGTTGCTGGCCGGAAATGCTGACAAGGCAGGCAACATTTCCAAATGGATTAACATTTTTTGCCGTTTTATAAGTGATGGTTCCTTCAGTGATATCTGTTCTTACACTGCCGCCGTTAACAAAGGCAAGGTCGCAAGGTTCTTTCAGGTTCTCATTAAAGTAATAAAAAAATGCATCCGCTTCTAGATCACCGAGATTCGTTTCAGCGCGGCGGACAAGACGCATGCCATTAGCAGAATCGGTTATTGTGAGGTTGGTATCACTTACTGCAATCTGTTCACCGAGCATTTCATCAACTTCATTGATCCAGACTTTCTGGAAATCGTCGAGTTTTTCATCGATTCCTTCATATTCCTTGATAAGTTCTGTTGTAATCTCTCTATTTTCTGAGATGGTCATTTTTCCGATTGCGTCAAAGTAACATCCTGTTTGTGTGAGCAGAACCTGGTTTCCGCCTTTGTCGGTAACGATATCAGATTCCATTACTGTGTGAGAATGGCCATCGATAAATGCATCAAGTCCTTCTGTGTTGGCAATGACATCCATACTTCTGTACGGAGCGGAACTGACATCTACTCCTAAGTGGCCTAATGCGATGATTATGTCAGCCTGCGGCTTTAATTCATCGATTGCTTTCTGAACGGAATCGTAGAGTTCCTGACCGTCATTGCCCGAGTAGAAGTTATAAAGGAAGTTGCCATTTTCATCCATAAAATAAACAGGAGTTGATTTAGTAATGGATTCTGGTGTGCTGATTCCAATAAATCCGATGTTGATATTTCCAGCGGTAATAATTTTGTAAGGTGCAAGAATGAGTTCACCATTTTGGGCATCATAAAAATTGCATGAGATATATGGGAATTCTGCTTCATCCATTAACTGGAAGAAGCGGAACATACCATAATCGAATTCATGATTTCCAATGGTTGCAAGATCGTATCCTGCTTCGTTCATGATGTTTACGACCGAATGGCCGTTATCGAGTCCGCCATAGGCTGTTCCCTGAATCTGATCACCTGCATCAACAAGGATAACATTTTCTCCATTGGAGATGAGCTCATTTTTAAGCGCTGAAATGGAGGCGTAATTTAGAAGGCGGATTTCATTACCATCTGCATCCTTCCCAATATTGTTAATATATGTGTGAACATCGTTTGTATAAAGAATTGTGACTGACTGTGATTTTTGGCTATCTGCAATGCTGTCTGAATCTCCGGCAGAAGCAGTAATCGCTATCATCATCATAAATGTCAGTATGGCTGCTAAGAAAGATTTTACTTGCATTTCAAAACTCCTTGTATGAATATATAACTACTATACTACATTTATGCACAATTGTGTTCTATATAATTTAATATTTGCCGTAATGTTTGCCAGAATGGAGCTGGGAGTTGTACTTAAAACCATTATGAAAAATTCTGTTTTTGCCGGTGGAATCAGAAATTGTCTTTTGATCGTACTTTTTTTAGGGTTCTATCCAC
>JAZUHV010000031.1:0-13384 GCA_045641925.1 Butyrivibrio sp. | reverse complement strand
AGATGGTAAACCTCTCCCTCAGCGGTGATATATACCATCTCGACATTCTCTTTCTCCCCCGATTCGCTTTCTCCAAGCCACATGCGACATTTGGCGCGCGACACCAGCGTCAGAGTACCAATCCCCAAAAGGTCATATGGTGGTCTCAATTGATATTCCAAAGCAACATCAAGCATCCCATCCTCTTTTTCTGATAAGATGTTCAACCAGATTCCCTGTTCTTGATTCACAATAAAAGAGTGTTCAAAAAAGTTCTCGCCGACCGCAGAAATCACCGCTTGTCTGACCGTCTCAGCCTCAAGAAAGCCAGCTGCCTCAGGGGGTATGTCCGTTTTATCCAGATAATACGCATATCCAGCCGCGTTGATTAGCTGATGGTACAATGCCGTCTGCAATGAAACCTGCGTACGAATAGCCACCAAAAAGAATAAAAGTGCTACAATTCCTGCCATCCATAGCGGAACTACCAGTGCCGCTTCTACTGTGAGGCTGGCATTTTCTTTAAAAGCCGATATAAATGCTCTTTTATTTCCGCTAGTTGTATGAGCCCTCTGGTTCCTGGGGAAAGAACATTTCGGGCAATAATACACGAAACATTTTGCCATATTGCGGAAGTGCCTCCTTCCTTGTTAATTGTCGAAAACAAAGAGCATATATATCGGCTCTCTCTGTCAGTTAATAGGAATAACCCGCAATGTATGAGTACGGATACAGTCCACCTCGCACAGAGTACAATACTCTCGCGCTCATAGAATAAATTTGATCTTTAAAGCGAAACCCTTTGTGCTCGGTGGCTTCCATCCAGCCTTCTATCAAATCCATCGTATATGCAGATTTTCTCGAGTCCTGCTCTGCCAAAAGAAGTGCGCGCAAGTAATCCTCATATTTCTGTCCCCGTTCATTCGCCTCAACATCTGGCTCCACATGGAGTGATACAATCGTTTCTATCCCTGTCTGCCACGTTTCATCATCCTTGATTAGAGGAACCCTCCCACCAGAAAGTAAAATCTTGCAATCCGAAGCTGCTTCACGCTCCGCCCACAAATACATCAGCATATATTTCGTGACCCGAATAATAGCTTCGTTTTCTGTCCATTCCATAAGCTCCATCGCATATTCTTCCGCAATGGATTTTTTATCCTCCGAGGTTGCAATATATGCCAGACAAGGTAATATCCGAATGCCAACGATGGCATTTACGGTATCAATCAAATTATTTCGGTCATTGGTATCCCCAAACAAGACATACTCCACCTCATAATTCAGATTCGCCCCGTCCGTTTCCGACATGAAATTTTGGAAATGATCCATCACATACTCGTCATATACCACACGCTTCCAGAGCAATTCTTTTTTTGCATTTTCATTAAGAGAGAGAACCGTCTCCATGTTAACATTCATGCTGGCTCGGTCCTTCAATCCGAATTCTCGTGCAGAAACCTCTGCATCCTCCGGCAACGCAATATTAAATGCACCCTCCTCCGAATATTTCAGCAATGTCTGCAACCACTTAAAATCCAGTTTTGGTGATTTGATTATATTCTCGTATTGAACCCCGATGGTCTCACAAGAGTATTGATTGATTTCCTCTTCCATCCGTTCGAGGCATTCGATTTGTTTCTCTTTTTCCAGGGTAAATACTGTTTTGATCTGCTCCCTTATCTGTTCCAAAAGGTCCCTGTTTTTGGAAAGGGCAAATCGTGCCTCCTCAATATCCATAATGTCTTCTGCGAGGATTTCCTTATAATTTCCCATTTCCTCAATGCTTTCCGTCATGCTCTCCGTAAAATCACTGCCAAACGAGTCCTCATTTTCCTGTATCAATAAAGCTAGTTCCTCTGAAGAAGTCTCCAGAGATTCATTATCCTTCTCCATTCCGCTTATAATCCGCAGCGCGCAATTACAGTTTCGGAGTGTATCTTCGACACTACCGTCAAGTGACTGCAGTGTCTGTCTGGCCGATAAGTCATCCCCTTTTTGCAAAGCCTTTCGGGCTTCTTTACATAGCTTGAGTGGGTCCTTACACTCCTGCCGAATATGCAGATATAGTTCATCATGCAAGCCGCCATCTCGGATATTTAATCGTGACTCATCGAACCCTGGCAAAAAAGCCTTTGCACAATCCACTGTAATTTTCAGCCTCGAAAGATAGACCTCACCATCCATAGGGATTTCTACGCCATCAATGTACCTGACCAGTTCCCTGGCCTTATAATCCATCTCGCGCATCGCTATCATGCATTCACAGACCTTCTTTCCTGTTTCGGCCCAGTCAAAGGCAGTCTCTTTCGCAGTATCAATATCCATAAAAGAAGCAATCAAATTTATAACCTTTTCATAACGCTCATATTCCACCACAGACTCCATCCATAAAAAACCGTTATCGTCGGTCGCGCGGTGCATTTCCGGCAATTCAATGCCCTGTAAGGCAATGCCATACAAGTCATTTCCTCCGGAGAAGATTAGTCCGTCATTCACATTCAGATTGCCCCCGAGATATCCATGGATTTCCTTCGCAAGAGCAGCCTCATTCAGAGTTTCCGAGCCGCATCGACCATCTAAAAAAAGCACACCCCATTCATCAAACAGGGGTCGATTGTATCGTGCAAAGGTCGAATCCATCGCAAGTGATAGCGAAGTGCTGACCATCACCTTTGACGCCTGAATCCGAACAGACTGAATGCTTGTTGTAATGACGGCAGCAATCAGGAGGAAAATGAGCGCTGTAAAAATAGTCACAGAACCTTTAGATTTCATCCGCATCCTTGGCCATTCTCGTAAAGATGGATTTCACAATTGCAGTAAGCTGATTCTTAAAAATCAGTACCAGACTGATTAATACAATGATGATTAATACAATCTCTACAACAGAAATCGCCTCATCCTTATGCAATAAAAGTTGATTCATACTTCCTCCTTCTCTGCCTTATCCCATTGTCATAAAGGCAGGAACAATAATGATAATAAATACAATTGCCAACATCATAATCATTGGCAAAACCAGTTTCGTGCTTGCCTTTTCTCCTGCACGCAACGCATATGCTTTTCGTTCTTCAAAGGCGTCTGTAGCCTCATCACGGAGCTGATCAAGCAGCTCCGTGTTTCCCTTCCGGACACTTTGCCCCAGAAGTTCTCCCAGTCGCATATAGCTGTGCAATTTACAAACTCTGCCATAATCTCTATATGCCTGCGCCTCTGAGACCCCAGATTCGATGCGCCGTACCATTACGCCAAGTTCTTCATAGGCTGGCCGTCTGGCATCCTGATTCGCAGACGTCTTTTGCCTTTTTGTATAATCCTGAGACATCTTTATTAGGGCATTTCTGGTACTCATTCCGGAGCCAACCAGTAGGGATAGTTTAGAGACGATTTCTGCATAATCTGCCTTCAGAAGTTCTTCCCGTTTATCACGTTTCTTTTGGGGGAGAATAAACTTTTGTTCATACCAAAATGCCACTGTGCCAACAATCAGACAGAGTAAGAGATTCCTGCGAGTACCTGTCTCCCTGTAGAACGAAACCTTCTTGCCATCAACCATATTTGGAAGGATTAAGTCGGCCTCGCCCCCTTGTTCCTGCAGTTCTTTCTGAACCGACTGGACCAGTTTCTCCTGCTCCGATAAAGCCGGTGGCAAAACCGTTACCGGGATGTCATATTCCTGTAGCATTTTTTTATATCGCAGGCTGACATGAATTTCGGTAGAAAACGGGCTGGAAAGGTTTTGATTTGACACACTTCCCCATGCAGAAATAATAGAATAATCCTTTAACGAATAATCTGCTTTCATTCCGAAGCGGCCGGGGTGATTGGTAAAATTCAAATCCTCGCGAACCTCATCAAGAGAAGGGTTCTTCCCCTTTATCATGCGACAGACTTCATCAAAAGTTTCGTCAAAGGCAAGCGGCAATTCGTTTGCCGGAATTTCCTTTGCCATAACATCCACGGCAATGGGATGTTCTCCGTTTGCCTCCACCATAAGGAGCTCCTCCGTGTAGTTATCTCCCCGATAATCAGGGCGTTCAACCTTCGTAACAGCTTCCCTATCAGTGGTGAAACAAATAATCAATATTCCCAGTACGCATACACCAATCGGTAACAGCCATTTTTTCATCCTTATACCTCGATTTTCAACATGTGTTCTGCAAGACGCGTTCCGGCATAATAGATTAAGAGGCAGGCACTCATTATGAGAACTCCAAGAAGATTTCCATATAATTTTTCGATTAAGCCAAAAGAAGCAAACCGCATATAGCCAATCATCAAAAGGGGTATAATGCTCATAATTTTTTGCTCATATCGCTTCGCAGTAGTCATCGTGACAATTTCGCGATCCACATCCAATCGTTCCACAATCATATCCGTGGTATTGCGAATGATTTGAATTAAATTGCCGCCAGTTTTCTTGGCATAAGTGAGAATCTGCGAAAAATATAGAATTTCCTCCACATCGCTTTCCTTGGCAAATTCTTCAAAGGCATCCTCAACATTCTGATTTAGGGAAACTCGATAGACCACCTTCTGAAAGCCAATGGCAGCGGGATCTGCCTCTCCATAAATAAGAGCCAGTTCACCAGCCGCCTGCGCCATGGCGTTTTCGATGGAGTACCCTGCTGCCAGCGAAGTCGCAATGCTTTGCATGCCCTCTTTGAAGGAATTTGTTAACTGTTGTTTATCCTTCTCCCTGCGTTCTCTTTGTTTCTTTTTCACAAATAAAAAACCAAACGGTGATAATAACAGCCCTACCCAAAGTCGGTCATAAAACAGAAATCCAATCAGCAAAAGAATTGCTGCCGCTTCAACAATCCAAAGAATCAGCCAACCCTGCTTTTTGAAGTTTTTCCAGGGAAAAGAGAGAATTCTTAGTCCGGCGAAGAATCCCGCCTTCCTTTCGGCCGTTTTCTGTATCTTCCAGGTCATATTCAAATAGCCTCCTTAATGCAACCGACTCGCCATCCATTCCCACGACCTCGCTGATACTAACCACACGACGTGATCCGTCACGCATTCGTTCCAAATGCACCATAATATCAATTGCCGAAGCAATCTGCCTGCGAATTGCCGTCACAGGAATATCAAAATGGGAGACAATCATCGTTTCTAAGCGCAGACACATGTCCTCTGGATCGTTTGCGTGTCCAGTAGAAAGCGAGCCATCATGCCCGGTCTGCATTGCCTGGAGCATATCCATTGCCTCTTCACCGCGGCATTCCCCCACAATAATTCGGTCAGGGCGCATACGTAATGCGGTGCGAATCAGGTCGGATATTTTTATTTCTCCGCGGCCCTCCAGATTCTTGTCTCTGGCTTCTAGTCGCACCAGATTCGGCACGTCCATCAGCTGCAACTCTGCAGAATCTTCGATGGTAATAATGCGTTCTTCTTTTGGGATATAATTGGAAAGAGCATTTAAAAAGGTGGTTTTACCGGAACCGGTTCCACCGGAAATAAAGATGTTATACTTTGCAAAAACAAGTTTTTTAAGAAATTCCGCCGCCTCTTTTGTGATGGAACCAAGCTCCAGCATGCGTTCCATCGTCAGCGGATTTTTATAGAATTTTCGAATGGTGATTGCTGCACCGCCGCCTAAAAGTGTCGGCGCCAAAACAATATTCACACGGGAGCCGTCCCAAAGTCGGGTGTCCACAATCGGAGAGGATTCATTCACGATTTTATTTGCCTGTGCTACGATTCTTTGAGCCACATTCGTTAAGCGCTCGTCTGAATCAAACTGCTCCCCTGTTGCATACAGAACGCCCGACTTCTCCACATATATCGGACTATGACTATTGTTCACCATAATCTCCGTCACTTCCGGGTCTTCAATATATGGCTGCAAAAGATCCAGGCGCTTCAGTTCATTAAAAATACGAACACCATAGGTCTGCCTCTCCCGAATGGTCAGAACTCTCTCAGCCCTTAATCCGTCTAGCTCCGACTCAATCAGTTCCTTCACCTCTTCTTCCGAGGTTTCACGAAAAGGGTCCACTCTGGCTAAAATACGTTCTCGTAACAGCTGTAGAATTGATTGATCCATCATAGGCCGGCCTCCGAAAACCATCTGCTCCACTCAGACTTTGTTATGCCGTCCCACCCGATGCTTCGTCCGGCCAAATCCTCCATAAAAGGCAATTCCACCAGTACGGTATGGTTCAGAAGATTTGCATAGATACTTTTTTTCAAAAATTCCTCCCACTCCCGCCATTTACAATGCTGCATCGCCGCAGAACGAAGCATCGGCGTAACCACACGGTCCGCATCGGATAGCATCTGCAGTGGTTCCTTCACCAGACCGCCTACGTCTACTACAATCTCATCGTACAAGGACGGATTACGCAAATGATTCATAAACTCTGAAATCGTGCGCGCACTTAATTCCTCTAAATCCTGAAAACAGGTGGTGGGTGGAATGAAATTCAATTCCATACGATGGAGCGTACACCCCACAAGCTTTGCCTCACAGTTTTCCCGATCCTCCAGAAAATAGTACAGCGCATCGGAAAGATTTTTATCTCCTTCGGCATGTAAAATTTCCAGACCGGAGCAAGCCTCAAGGCTTACAAATAGCACTCGTTGCTCCCGTCCCTTCCACCATGCATATGCCAATGCCGCCGTCGTGGTTCCGCCCCCACCAAAGGGCGCATAGAATGCGGTAAGCACCGAACGGGTTTCCCCGGCCGATATTTCCAGATGCCCACTCAGGCGGCTGATAATTTCTTTGGATAATCGCTCTGCCCCCTGATAACGGTTCACAATATTTTTTCCTGGATCCGATGGCTTTTCCGAAAGCCATACCACCTCACAGTTAGTTGCATTTGCGTATGAATCCATCCACACATCTGATGATAAAATCAATCTGACATCATATTCGGATGCACCGGACAAATATGCTTCCCAGTCCGTGAACACACGGATGGAAACCGGCAAGATATGATGGCTGTTTACATAATTCGAAAACATTTGTGAAAACGCCTCGGACTCATCAATCATCACGATGATTTTTTCCAAATCGTCCACCTCCGATTCCATTTTAAATTTTTTATTTCACTTGAGAAAATTGCCGAATCGGCATTGAAATTGCACCATGAACCGGTGCTGTGAAAGCAAGATTACGCCCTCAAAAAAGAAAAGTCAATAAAAAATCAGCAAATAAAATGTCCAAAAACCCGTTTTGGATTTTTGGACATTATTTTAAACTTTATATCCTCTATTAGGATCCACAGAAAGGTCTTCATTCAAGGAACCCTTGGAATATGTCAGCCCCGCATAGACCTTTTGGGTATTCTCCATTACCGGTCCCGAGGTATCCTCCTTACTAATTTCTGCAAATGCGTCCTGCAGGCTTTGAATGATTCCGCAAAACCTTGGAAGTAGTGCATCATCGCCTGTCAGCTGTGCGTGCAAAAGCTCCTTATTCAGATACAAATAAATACGAAACAGCTGGCCACTAATTTCATACTGCATATCCAGAGAAGAAATCAGCTCGCCCAAAAGGTTTCGTGCTTTTTTAATGGAAACACGATATTCCGCAATATCCTTTTCGCGAATTTCCATCGCATCCCTCAGGTTCAACTGAATCAGCTCATAGGTAATCACAACCAGGTCGCTGCGGGATGCCTGCGTAATTTTTCGACTATAAATAGCCGTTGCTTCACGATTCATACGAAGCCTCCTCTAGCTTACTGTAAAAGCTGTAAAACGGTCTGCGGTCTCTCATTGGCCTGTGCCAATACGGAGGTAGCCGCCTGCGTCTTAACATTATGGGTCGTAAATGCAGTCATTTCTTCTGCCATATCGCAATCCTCAATTCCGGACAATGCGATGGTCAGATTCTCTTCGTAGCCTTCCTGATTCTTCTGTGTGCTCTCCAGACGGTTCTGGTATGCACCCAATGTAGAGCGGAGTAAGGAAACTCGCTCAATTGCGGCATCCAACTGATTAATTGCAGTACCTGCGCCTTTTTCACTCGCACAATTTATGGCATCAATACGAAGCGTATGGGAATTAATTGTAGGAATATCAATTGCAATCTGCTGGCCCTCATTCGCGCCAACCTGAATTCCCATGGTGCCGATATCTGTTACCTTAAAGGTAAAATCGGTCGGTGTAGCGCCCACAGGAACTTCCATCACCATTTCAAAATTATTGACATCACGAATGGTAATCCAGTTACCCTCTGCACGATAGGTAGCCGTTGCCGAGAAATCTGAGCCGGTATTCAAAGCCACCTCTGCGTCCTTACCAACAACCGTAGCCTTTGGCATATTCTTTGTAAGTGTCTGGCCATCCACATTTACCTGGCCATAAAGGCTTTCAGAAACACTAACATCGATGGAGAATAAAGAACCTGCTCTCTTCTCACTAAAGTCAATGGTGGATGGGTTCTCAGGATCATCTGTTTCAATGGTAAGTCCCGCCTTGTTGGCTGCCTCCACCATCTTCTCATAGACATCCTTTGCGCTGTCGGTTGTCTCAAGCTTCACCTCCACGCTATTTACAAAGACCGACCCTTCCACACCGACCAGCTCGGCCGGATTCAGGCTCGTTGTTGCATATTCAGCCGCTACCGTAACGGATAAGGTATATTCGCCACCTGCTACGGAATCACTCATGGAATTCATATTGATATCATCGGTATCGCAGTATGCGCGACGTCTTAAGGTACCGTCCAAAAGAGGCATCGTATTGTATTCGGTGTCGGAAGAGATTCGATCCACTTCCTTGCTTAACGAATCAATTTCTCTTTGAATGGCAGCACGATCACTATCGGTGTTAATACCATTTGCTGCCTGAACAGAGAGTTCTCTCATTCTCTGTAAAATATTCTCAATCTCACCTAAAGAAGCCTCTGCAGTCTGTACTACGGATATGCCATCAGTCGTATTGGAATTTGCTCTTTCCAATGCCTTTAATTGTGTATGCATCTTTTTACTAACAGCCATTCCGGACGCATCGTCAGATGCATGATTGATGCGAAGTCCGGAGGACAAACGCTCAATGGACTGACTCAGTGCATTTTCCGTCATGTTTAACTGGTTGCTCGCAATAATTGCGGAAATATTACAATTAACTCTCATAAGTTCACCACTTTCTTACTATGTGTAAAAGCTTTATCTACAGTATGTATCGGCTAGATTTGAAAATTACTTAGCCAATTCCTCGACAAAAATTTTCGCCACAGAGAGAAGTTTATTTACATCTATGCCCTCTTCCACACCGGAATGCAGCGTTGGTGCAGCGTTGGTCACGCTCGTTTGTACCTGCATGGAAAGACCCATCTGCAATAAGGACTCCCGTACGGCTTCCACACGATTTAATAGTTCGTCACTTCCCTCCCTGCTGTCACTCATCAACTGGACATACAGGGTATTTTCCTGTAAATTTCCTTCCACGGTTGCCTGTCCAAGCTTTGGATTCTGCATACGGACAAAGAATCTGCCCGGGGTATCTGAATTCGCCACAATGCGCACATTCATAAGGCCCTTCGTGCCATCTTCCATCTCATATGGCAGGTAATAATTGTCCCTTTTAACGAGCTGCGCCATCAACTGCATACCACGCACGCGCTCCTGTAATACATTCACATCCTGAACGGTTTCTGCGTCCATAACCTGCTCTTTTTCCTGCTGTTTTAATGTTTCTGCCACAGTTCCCACAACCGACTGAATTGTATCGCGCTCCGGAAGATTCTTACTAAGTCCTTCCCACTCAGCAAATGCATCGTCCTCGTTTTCCATATTAGAAAGCCACTGATTCGGATTCTTCATCAAAAGACCTATGCTACGAAGGTTTGCAGGAGTCGCAGCAATGTGATGCTCTAAAACGAACTGCATGGTTTCTTCTGAAACCTCTGCAGCTGCCTTAAATTCCTCCAGTTCCCGTGCAGCTACTTCCTCAGAAGGAACCATTCCGGTCAAATCACGAAACAAATTACGATAATAAGAAAGCTGATCCCTTACCGTAATCGTTTCCATCTCATCCGATACTTCCAAAGAATGGCCCCTGTCCTTGCCGGACATATATGCCTTTAATAAATTTTCAAAGTTCAGCGTTCCACCCTGCTGCAAAATTCCGCCCAGGGCATTCATTCCATCCGCATCAAGCTGGTACATCATACGGTAAATTCCAATATATTGCGCGCGCTCTTCTTCCGAAATTTCGCCGCTCTGCTCAAGGCGATACAGATATTCGGAATATCTCTCTGCATCGTGCGTACCTGCTTCCTTAGTCTCCAGATAATCCGCCAATTCGTTCACATCCGTATGCAAAGGATCGATGCCCTCACGAATCATCTGCAAGGTCTTCTCCGGTGTCAAATCACGGAACAGACGGTTCACGCTCTGATCCAGTTTTTTGATGCGCCCAATGTTTTCCCCGTTCACCTCTAGCTCATGAAAAGCCAATACGCTTACGGCGCGGCGGTTTGCTTCATTATCTTCTAATTCGAGCGTTGAAAAAATTGCATCCACACTATTTCGTACAGCCTTTTTAAGACTATCGCCCAAGTCGGTACGTACCTCTGTTTGCAGCGCCTCATAGGCCTCTCCGGCAAAGCGAACACGAATGCCCTCAGCTGCAGCATTAAGACTAAGAACTGTCTTTTCATCCTCCACGCCTAACACAACATGCGGTGCACTCTTTAGGGACTCGTAAGCAAGCATCGTATCGGTTACCTGGTCCATTTCAGCAAGCGTCACCGGTTCACCAATTCCTTGGCCCGAAGCTTCTGCAGGCCGCGTCATTGCGCCCATTTCATATTCTTTCAGACGGTCCACCAGTTCAGAGAGTTCCAGTGTATTGATAGAAATTCCTGATTTTTCTAAGGTTCTTCCTGCCTGCAGAGTCATTAAAAGACGTGCCTCTGCCAATTGGCGCTGCGCCTTAATAAAGGCATCGTTTGTATCAACAACCGCTTCTTTGCGGTCCAAAAATTCAATTTCACTCAGTGTATCGAGAGTAAGCTCCCTCTGTGCGGTATGACTTACCCAGGCCATCACATGCTCGGGGGTAGCTTCGCGTAAGGTCTGCATTGCCGCCATGGTTTCTTCCCATGGAAGCGTCTCTCCGGTAATCAGGGCGTCATCTGCCTGACCACCCTCAATCAATGTGGCAATAATGCGGTCCGCCAGAAATTCTGCATCCGGTTCCAGAAGAGAATCCAGCTCCCACAAACGTTCTAAATTCTGCGGTGTTACATCAATCTCATGCTCCACCAAAAGACGGCCATGCTCCAGAAGCTCCAGATCTTTTGCAAGCGGCGTTCCGTTAAGCATCTCCTCAATCTGTGGACGAATCTGTGCCCACTGCGCGTCGGTTAACGGATTCGTTGCCATCATTCCTGCAGCGGAATGTGAGGCCATATATACATTACGGATGGATGGCTCCAAATCATTCTTTAATAAGTAAGCCTTCGTCTCATCCGTATAGCTTTTCGTTTCTGTGCATAAGTCCAATGCCTTTGCTGCATCGGTAATTTCCTGAGGTGTCGGCGCATACTGATTTTTCTGCGCAGCCTTTAAAATATGATTTGCATTAGCCGAACTGCCTGTGACCTTCTGAAGGTCTTCCTTGCTTACGTCCGTTCCGGTTAGGGAAAAATCATCGCACCAGGTTGCGAGCTGAATCTGAATCTGCTCTACTACGGTTACAATTTCGTCCGGCTCCATATCATTTACATGAAGACCCTTTTCATCCATCTTCATCACATGGCCGGTCTCCATCTTCGTGCTCATTGCCGTTAGATTGTCCTTCATCACCTTTGCAGTTTCCTTCACAGCCTCTAGGCTGCCATCTCCGGACAATCCCTCCATCAGCCCATTTTTATTGGTCATGGTGGAATTCATCGTCGTAATCCCGGCGTCCATCTTAAAAAGGCAGGAAAGTTCCCCGCCTTTGATGCTTCCGGTTCCGATTTTATCTACGGAATCTACGGTATTGGTATTCGGTTGAAGATTTGCGTCAATTCTCATAAATCACCTTTTTATTGCAATAACGATAGCACCTGTTCCGGCTGGTGCGATGCCTGAGAAATCATTGCCTGTGCAGTCTGCTGTAAAATGCTCTGCTTGGACATTTCCACTACCTCGTTTGCCATATTGGCATCCCTCAGGCGAGATTCTGCTGCCTGCAGGTTTTCTGCGGTATTTTCGTTAGCCGCATAACTATGTTCCAATCTGTTCTGGGTCGCGCCCAAATCGCTGCGCCAGTCCGAGACTGTTGCGATTGCATTATTGATTACCCCAATGGCTCGTTGTGCACCATCTCCGGTAGAAATGTTCATGCCAACCATCCCAAGCGCAGCCTGATCCATCTGGTGGGTCGTAATCTCCTGCGTATCCTTCGGGTCACTGCTGCACTGAATGATATAGTGATTCTGAAAGTCCGGCTGTTCCCCCTGGAAGGAAATTTGAGAGCATTCAATTTTCGAATAAGGAGAATTTGACTCCATTCTGGATTTGAACGCATTTTCTGCCGCAGAGGCTGTGCTCCAGGAATTCAGATTGGAGTATACAACTAACTTGGAGCCATTTTTAGCAAGATTATTGGAATGACTTACCATCAAATCGCCCAAACCATCAACTGCATTTGCTGTCGATGGCAGATGATTTCCGATAAAGTCATAAACCTTATTTACGATATCCGTTCCATTTTTGCAGTCACTGATATCGACCTTATATAAATGCCTTGTCGCGCCGGTCAGATTGGTTGCCGTACTCTTGGTTCCATCTTCCCCGGTTATAAATTTAATATCAAATATCTCACTACAGGACATCGAACAGGAAAAGCTAAAGCCCGCCCCATTTAAAGCAGCAAGATTCTTCGGAGTCACGTTTCCATAGTCCATCGTAGCAGCGGCATAATACTTTCCGTTTTTCAGATAGGAGCCTACCAGATAACCCTTATCCGCTTCCGGACAACGAATCAGCTCCGTGATACTGCCATCATAGGATTCTGCCTCCGGCACATGGAAAATCTGCTTCGTATTAAAGGTTGTCGACTCACCGATTCGATTAATTTCCTTAGCAAGCTCAGACATTTCGTTCTGAAGTGCCTGACGGTCCGCCGGTGTATTGGTATCATTGGCCGCCTGTACGGATAATTCTATCATACGGTCTAAAATAGAATGCACTGTGGACAATGCACCATCGGCCACCTGCACCAAGCTGATACCATCCTGAATATTTTGGGACCCCTTTCCCAAGCCACGAATCTGATGGCGCATTTTCTCCGAAATGGATAAGCCCGCCGCATCGTCTGCAGCGCGATTGATTCGGTATCCGGATGCCAATCGTTCCGTTGCCTTCTCTTTTGCTTTGGAATTGATTGTAAATTGTCTTTGCGCGTTTTGCGCAACTATGTTATGCGTTACAATATTCATAACAAAACC
>JAZUHV010000030.1:0-3692 GCA_045641925.1 Butyrivibrio sp. | reverse complement strand
CCTGCTATGAAAATACTGACGTTAGTTAGCAGACATTTTTCGCAGCTGTATGGAATTAAGGATTTGTTAGAAGCGAATGCAACTGGAAACCAGATTGCAGAGAGAATGGGAATCAAGCCGTATTTTGTCGGGAAGATGGTTGCACAATCTAAACTGTTTACGGTGGAGCAGTTAAGACAGGCTGTTGAAGATTGTGTAGAAGCGGAACAGGCAGTTAAATCCGGTATTCGTGAGGAACGATATGCGCTGGAACTGGTGATTTTGAAATATTGTCAGAACAAATAAGAAAAAGGGCCAAGCACTTGGGTAGGTGCTTGGCCCTTGATTTTTGATTTCAGGAGAATGAGCGGCAGCCGTGACGCAGATTCTCAATCAAATAAATATTAGTTTAAGGTGTTTACCAAGTTGGTAAGACGAGATACCTTTCTAGCAGCGGTATTCTTGTGGAATACGCCCTTAGAAGCTGCCTTGTCGATTTCTACAGTAGCAACCTTGAGTGCAGCAACAGCAGCTTCCTTATCAGCAGCAGCAACAGCAGCCTCAACCTTCTTTACGTAGGTCTTGATTGCAGACTTAACAGCCTTATTTCTCTCAGTCTTGGTCTTGGTAACCAGAATTCTCTTCTTAGCAGATTTGATGTTAGCCAATCTTTTGTACCTCCATATGGATTATGAATGTTAAGTGATTCGGCAACGACAACCTCATCACGATTCGCTACATTAAAGCCGGACACGGACGATTCAATGTACGCACACTAGAATATAATATTCACAAGGATATAAAATGTCAACACATTTTGTGAGAAAAATGCTTATTTTCCTTGAAAATTCTAAGAAAGTTTTGCCAAATCCTCATAAAAGGTCGGATAGGAGATGTTTACACACTCAGCATCAATAATTTCAGTTTCTCCCTGGGCAATTAATGCTGCTATCGCTAAGGACATTGCAACACGATGATCCAGGAAGGAATTGACGATGGCACCGTGAAGTGGCTTGCCGCCACAAATAATCATACCATCCTCTGTTGGAGTTACATCCGCACCCATGGCCCGAAGTCCCTCTGTCATCGTTGCGATACGATCAGATTCCTTGACCTTTAGCTCGGCTGCATCACGAATGATGGTTTCGCCTTCTGCACAGGCTGCCATTACAGCAATCATTGGAAGTTCGTCGATTAAGGTCGGGATGATATCGCCCTCGACAATCGTTCCGTGAAGAGCAGAACTGCGAACCAGTAAGTCGGCTACCGGTTCTCCACCAGCGGTACGTTCATTGACTAATTCAATATTGCCGCCCATAGCACGTGCAACACGAAGGATGCCATCGCGCGTTGGATTAATACCAACATTTTCGATAAGAATTTCGCTGTTTGGAACCAAAAGACCTGCTGCAATGAAATAGGCTGCAGAGGAAATGTCACCAGCAACAGCAATTTCCTGAGCATATAATTCCTCTGGAGGAGTGATGGTGGCAGTTAATCCTTCGCTGGTAAGATTTGCACCAAAGCCACGAAGCATCAGCTCTGTATGGTTTCGGGAAAGCGATGGCTCTGTGACACTTGTTTTACCATCTGCATAAAGACCAGCTAAAAGCACACAGGATTTAATCTGTGCGGAAGCGACAGGGGAAATGTAATCAATTCCGTGAAGCTTTGCACCATGAATGGTAAGCGGGGTGGTATTACCGCCGTCCTTGCCGGAAATGTCCGCACCCATCTGACGAAGCGGTGTCATAATGCGTCCCATTGGGCGGGAGCGCAGTGAATCATCACCATCTAAAACCGAAGTGAAGGTCTGACCGGCTAAAATACCACTGATTAGGCGCGTGGTTGTGCCGGAATTACCAACATCCAACATTTGCTGTGGCGCTTTTAATCCATGTAGTCCCAGACCATGAACGGTTACAATGCCGCCCTCATTCTCAATTTCAACACCCATACTGCGAAAACATCCAATGGTGGATAAGCAGTCAGCTCCCTGAAGGAAGCCAGTGATACGTGTGGTTCCCTTTGCTAAAGAACCAAACATAACACTTCGATGGGATATGGATTTATCGCCGGGAACCTTTACGGTACCGGATAATTTTTTAACTGGTTGTAAAATCATAACAGACCTCGTATTAGTGAGTGGTATAGCCATTCTGATTCAAAATTTCAGTGGCCTTTGCCAGGGTAGCTTCATCATAGAATGCTAATAGGATAGCTCCTTGTTTATACTCACGATTGTGGATAATTTCAATGTTTTTAATACTAATATGTTTGTCGGAAAGTAAACCGGTAATTTCGCTGATAACACCTTCGCGGTCCTCGCTGTCGACTAAAACATGGAAACTTGGAAGAACCAGTCCTTTATTCAGACCGATTGAATCACGGTATTCCTTACTATCTTCAAATACTTTGTGGATGGTATCAAAATTGCCCTCAGCAATATTGCTCCGCAGCATGGTCATATAATCAATATATCGATCCATCATCAAAAGAATCTGTTCCGTATTGGTAGAGCAAATCTGACTCCACATATCGGCAGAAGAGGAAGCAATGCGCGTAATATCCTTGAATCCGCCTGCGGCCAATAAATGCATCAGTTCATCATCGGTATCAGAATCGTGGACAGTGTTAACCAAACCTGCAGCAATCAGATGTGGAACGTGACTGATACCAGCCACTGCATAGTCATGCTTTTGCGGCTCTACAACAATAGGAATTGCCTTCATCATATGTACAAGCTTTGTATAAAAGTTTAATGCATCGGAAGAAGTGGAAATTGTTGGGGTGATTGCATAATATGCATTCTCTAAAATCAACTCATTTGCGGCTGCATATCCCGTCTTTTCAGAACCAGCCATGGGATGCCCGCCAATAAAGCAAGATTCCAAACCTAATTCGCGGACAGTATCATGAATATATCCTTTTACACTGCCAACATCCGTCAGGATACAGCCGGGCTTTCTAAAATTCGCAACCTGCTTTAAATATATGGAGTTGTATTCGACCGGTGTGCATAAATAGATAATGTCACATTCGCCAAAGGCCTCCCCGATTTCGTGGGTTGGCACATCTACAACACCATCAGCAACTGCCATTTCCAATGGAGCAGGACTTCTATTATAGGCAACGACACGAATATCCTTGTCTGCTTTTTTTAAGGCTTTGGCAATGGACCCACCAATGAGTCCCAGACCAATAAAACCAACGGAATAGCTCATAGGAATTCTCCCTTACATAATCTTTCATCATTTTACAATATCGAATGCACCATTACAAGAATGTGTTTTGCTTGAAACCATATATTTCTATGTGATAAGATAGTTTGTAGTTTTGTGCCCGCTTATAGGGCATATAAGGAGATTGAATTTATGGCACATATGGATCAGACCCATATCAGAAATTTTTGTATTGTAGCGCATATTGATCATGGCAAATCTACGTTAGCAGACCGTATTATTGAAAAGACCGGACTGCTTACCGAACGTGAAATGCAGGATCAGATTTTAGACAATATGGACTTAGAGCGTGAGAGAGGAATTACCATTAAAGCGCAGGCGGTTCGTATCGTATATAAAGCAAACAATGGCGAGGAGTATATCTTTAATCTGATTGATACCCCTGGCCATGTGGATTTTAATTATGAGGTATCACGAAGCCTTGCTGCCTGTGAGGGCGCTATTTTGGTCGTAGATGCTGCACAGGGTATT
>JAZUHV010000029.1:0-5407 GCA_045641925.1 Butyrivibrio sp. | reverse complement strand
GACCGCTTGGCCTCCGACTTCCTTAGCAGCCTCAGAGGTCTCGCCCTGAAGAGCAGCTACCAAGTTATCGGTTGCAGCACCATTGCAAGCGCCACAGGAGAAGGTATCTAAATATTCCTGACAAGCGGCCTTTAACTCTGCCTTATCAGTGGTCTCAAGAACTTCTACAACGCTCTTCTTCAATCTGTCTCTGATTGCCTTCTGAGCTAATAACATACCCATACCGAACTCGGCGTTATCCTCGAAGAGGGAGTTACACCAAGCAGGACCCTTGCCTGCCTTGTTAACGGTATATGGAGTAGAAGGTGAAGAGTTACCCCAAATAGAAGTACATCCAGTTGCGTTTGCGATGTACATTCTGTCACCGAATAACTGAGTAATTAACTTAGCGTAAGGAGTCTCACCACAACCAGCACATGCTCCGGAGAACTCGAGGAGTGGCTGCTTGAACTGGCTACCCTTTACGGAATCTGCCTTGAACTTGTTAAAGATTTCTGGCTTATCAGCTAAGCTCTGGCCATAATCATATGCATCCTGGCCGGAACGATCCTGATCGTTGAAACGAACCATGGTAAGTGCAGGATCCTTTTCCTTGGTCTCCTTATTGATTGCAGGACATACATTTACGCAGACCTTACAATCCATACAGTCGAACTCAGAAACGGTCATAGAGAACTTGTAGCCTGGCATACCAACCATATCTGCCATCTTCATGCCTGCAGGAGCTGCAGCAGCTTCAGCCTCGGTAAGAGCTACCGGACGGATAACAGCATGAGGACAAACGATAGAACAGAAGTTACACTGGATACACTTTGCAGGATCCCAAGCAGGAACGGTGGTAGCTACACCACGCTTCTCGAATGCTGCTGCACCAGAAGGAGTAGAACCATCTACATAATCCATAAAGGTGGATACAGGGAGCTTATTACCTTCCTGTCCGTTAACTGCATGCTGAATGTTATTAACGAAGCTAACAACATCCTCACGGCTACCGGTTGCGGAAGAAGAAAGAACCTCATCCTGTGCATCCTTCCAGCTAGCTGGAACCTGAATTTCAACAACGTTCTCAAGACCTGCGTCAATAGCGTTGTGATTCTTCTTAACGACATCTTCACCCTTCTTCATGTAAGAAGCGGTTGCAGCATCCTTCATATACTTAACAGCATCATCAATTGGAATGATGTTTGCAAGCTTGAAGAAAGCAGCCTGAAGAATGGTATTGATACGAGAGCCCATGCCAGTCTCGATACCAAGCTTGATACCATCGATGGTATAGAACTTGATGTTGTGCTCAGCGATGTAACGCTTAGCCTGACCTGGTAAATGATGCTCTAACTCTTCCATAGTCCAAGAGCAGTTCAAAAGGAAGGTACCACCATCCTTCAAATCCTGAACCATGTTGTACTTACGAATGTAAGCTGGATTATGACAAGCTACGAAATCAGCCTTGTTGATTAAGTAAGTAGACTTAATCTTGGAGTGACCAAATCTTAAGTGAGAAATGGTAACACCACCGGACTTCTTAGAATCATAATCAAAATATGCCTGAGCATACATATCGGTATGGTCACCGATGATCTTAATGGAGTTCTTATTAGCACCTACAGTACCATCTGCACCAAGACCCCAGAACTTACAAGAGGTGATTCCCTCAGGAGCGGTAACAGGGGATGGACCAACCTCCAAAGAAAGGTTGGTTACATCATCATTGATACCAATGGTGAATCTCTTCTTGGTATTGTTATTGAATACAGCAATGATCTGTGCTGGAGTAGTATCCTTAGAACCAAGACCATAACGTCCGGAGAAGATAGCTACGTTAGCGAATTCAGTATCACGAACAGCTGCAACTACGTCTAAGTAAAGAGGCTCGCCGATAGAACCTGGCTCCTTAGTTCTGTCAAGAACAGAGATCTGCTTAACAGTCTTAGGCATAACTGCAAGTAAGTGCTTAGCGGAGAATGGTCTGTAAAGACGAACCTTAATAACGCCGACCTTCTCTCCCTTTGCTACTAAATAATCAATGGTTTCATCGATGGTCTCGCAAACGGAACCCATAGCAATGATAACCTTCTCTGCATCAGCAGCACCGTAGTAGTTGAACAACTTGTAATCGGTACCAAGCTTAGCATTTACCATATTCATCTGAGCTTCTACTACATCAGGAAGAGCATCATAGTAAGTGTTACATGCTTCTCTTGCCTGGAAGAAGATATCAGGGTTCTGAGCAGAACCTCTCTGGCATGGATGCTCTGGGTTTAATGCATGTCTACGGAATGCGTTAACAGCATCTAAATCCATCATATCCTTTAAGTCTTCATAATCCCACATTTCAATCTTCTGGATTTCGTGGGAGGTACGGAAACCATCGAAGAAGTTTACGAATGGAACCTTACCCTTAACAGCGGAGCAGTGAGCAACCGGAGTCAGGTCCATAACTTCCTGTACAGAGGATTCGCAGAGCATTGCGAAACCGGTCTGACGGCAAGCGTAAACATCGGAGTGATCGCCGAAGATGTTTAATGCGTGAGAAGCAACGCATCGAGCGGATACATCGATAACGCATGCAAGCTGCTCACCGGCAATCTTGTACATATTAGGGATCATCAATAAGAGACCCTGGGATGCGGTAAAGGTGGTGGTCATTGCACCTGCGGTCAAAGCACCGTGAACTGCACCAGCAGCACCAGCTTCAGACTGCATTTCAGTTAACTGAACTTCCTGACCGAAAATGTTCTTTCTGCCCTGAGTAGCCCATTCATCAGCGCACTCAGCCATGACAGAAGATGGTGTGATTGGATAGATTGCAGCTACATCAGAGTACGCATAAGATACGTGTGCAGCGGCATTGTTTCCATCCATGGTTTTCATTTTTCTTGCCATTTTAGAATTTCCTCCTAACAAAATATATAGGCCACTCTCTTTTATGCAACTTCCACAATCACCAAGGGAAAAGCATAGGCCTAGATATGCAAAAATTATAACTCCATTCATATAAATCTTCAAGGCATTATTTCAATTTACGCCGTTGCTGGATTATTTTTATTTGCGATTTTGTTTTTCTTACATTAATATGGAAGAATAAATAATCCCTTGATTGGTATTTTTTTAAGGAGGGTCCGATGAAGAAAATCATATTATCCACATTAACCATTTTTGCACTTATCCTGGGTATGCTTTTACCTGTTACCAATGCCAGTGCAACCACCATCGTTAGCACCCTGAAATTGGAATTGAATTTGGATGAACTTTTCAATTATGTGGAGGGTGTACCTGAAAATGAGGTGAATACCCTTATTACAAGTCTGGTAGGATGTGATTCCTCCGAAGCCGGCTATTATATTGATGGCTTCAATTCCGGACTGGCCTATATCAAGCCGGATGGAGTTGTTTACGGTGTTACCGGTGATAATAATATGATTACCGTCGACAAAAACTATTATTTGTGCTTTTGTGTGACTATGAATGATGGATATCAGTTAGCGGACAGGGCAGACAGGGTTATTTATTTCAATGGTAAAGAAACAGAAGCTGTTTATGGTGACTTTGAAGCAGACTGGGGTGCATATGTTTATATTAAGCTGGATGCCCCTGCCGCAATGGAGAATCATACGCACAATTATGTATATCAAAAAAATGATGATTCACACCATTGGAAGGAATGCACCTGCGGCATGACAGATGCCTATGCAGAGCATAGCTACCAGTGGATAATCGATAAGGAACCAACCGAATCAGAAAACGGCTCACGCCATAAAGAATGCTTAGGCTGTGGATTTGCACTTGAAGCAGAAGAACTTCCATCCTATGGCGTTGGAGAGCAACCTACTACCATCTCAAATTCCACAAATGAAAAAGAATCCAGCACCGATGCCCCGCAAGGCGGCACCTTTTCCATTTGGTTTGTCGTAGTTCCTGTTTCTATAGTTGTATGCGCCAGCATAGTTGTAGCAATCATTATCATAATCAAGAAGAAAAAGAATTAATCCGCTAAAATCCGTAAAGCGCAAATAAGGGATGGTACTTCGTTGTACCATCCCTTTTCTTATTCCTTTGAGTGAATTTTCTTCACATAAACAACCTTCAATTTATCTCCGATAATCTGCTTCTCCACTTCAGGATAATCTATTTTTCCTGTTGCGGTGCGCGGAAGCTTATCGCAAATATAAATGCATTGAGGTTCCTCTTGCGGGTTCATATACTTTTTTATGTAAGGAATTAACTCACCCATCACCACAGAGGAATTCTTATCCTGTACGGAGCATACCAGGTGAATTGTCGGTCCTAATTTTTTATCATGAATGCATACAAAAGCGCACTCACGTATATAGGAAAGATCCTTTATAGTTCTCTCGCACTCATCTAGATTTACCTTACTGCCATCTCGCATGTCAACCTTACGAACCAGTCTGCCTGCATAGAAGCATTCGCCATTCTTTTCATAAATGAGATCTTCCGTTCGAAACCATTCATCGACAGGCTTAATGGTAATTTCTCCATTTTCGAAAAATACATAGCCCTTCAAAAGCATAGACGTTTTTAATAATAACAGGCCCTTCTCACCGCTAGGCAATTCCTCCAGCGTGTCCGGATGAACGATTTTATATTGAATATGCGACCACACGCGGCCAAGGCTTCCCGGTGTACAGGCATCTGCGGACTGAATCGTAACGGCACTGACAAGCTCGCCCAATCCATAGCCCTGAACAAGACCATATGGGCAGCCGCGTTCCTTCAGATATTTGTTTAGGGCAATTTGCATATCCCCTGAAATCACTCCACCGCCGCCAAACCAGATTCTAACATGAGACAGATCCCGTTGTTTTTTGGCGATTGGCAAATTCAAAATACCTTCAAAAACTGATGGTGCAGCAAATATCGTATCGGCTTTTATTTGGAAAAATTTTCTCCATATACTCTTAATATCTCGCGAAGGATGTAAATATTGCTTTTTCCCTTGAATTAAGCCAACTCCAATAGTCAGCCATCCCGTTATGGAGAATAGCGGCAGAATAGAAAAAGCGAGCTGCCAGTCACGCTGATATAATTCACCCTGACTGACTCTTGCAAATTGTTGATTAATCTGCTCCTGCGTATGCGTCAAATACTTCTTCTTACCCGTTGTTCCACTTGTCAGAAAATATAATCTTCCACTTCCGTCTGAAAGTCTCGAAACAGCTTCCTGACATTTCCCTTTGGCTATGAATTCCTCCCACATTAAAAGGTTCTTCTCCCGTGAAAGGTGTCCACTGGCTAACATAAACAAGGTTCGGCGTGCCGTTAACACAATAGGATTCGTACCAACTGCTACCGATAACTGCACAAAAGTAATTTCTGGGAACTGCTTATGCACATACCGCAGAAAACGCTCATCCCAGTCGGAATAAAAGATGATTGCCGGTTTAAT
>JAZUHV010000028.1:0-2441 GCA_045641925.1 Butyrivibrio sp. | reverse complement strand
TCAAGTACTTCCTGACCATAAAGTTCCTGACTTCCTACAAGAAACCAAAATTCATAATTTTTCATAACAGCCTCCATAAAAACAATTTATATTAATCTAATTTTGTGTTCAGTCGTTTGATTGCTTCTTCAATCTGCCAAGTAGGTAACGCAAGGTTCAGACGGATAGAGTTTGGAGTTCCGAAAGGCTCACCGTTCTGCCACATTACGCCACGCTCCCAACCATATCTTAAAGCATCTTTAATTGTGATTTTCTTTTCTGCAACGAAATCACCAAGGTCCAGATACAGCATGTAAGTTCCCTGGGACTGATGAAATTTAATGCTTGGATAATTCGTACGGATGTAGTCACATACAAATTCCATATTATGAGCAAGGACCGGAAGAAGTTCATCTACCCACTGCTGTCCTTCTTCATTGTAAGCACCGATCAGTGCATACTGACTGAAGATGTTCATGCTGTTGTAATGGGATTTCGAAGCAGTTTCTGCCATTTTCTTTTTCAAGTCTTCGTTATAGATTACATGATAAGAAGCAACCATACCAGAAAGGCTAAATGTCTTGCTTGGAGCATAAGCAGCAACGGTTCTCATCTTTGCATCTTCGCTTACGGAGTTGGTAGGAATATGAGGAGCGCCATTTAAAATCAAATCGCACCAGATTTCGTCGGAGAATACTTTCAGGTCGTATTTTTTCATCAGTTCCATGAATTTTTCTACTTCCCATTTTTCCCATACCCTGCCTGCCGGATTATGAGGTGAACACAATACTGCGATTTTCAGATTTTCATCTACAATACGTTTTTCCATGTCTTCGAAATCCATACGTAAGATTCCGTTTTCATCTTCTACCAGAGGAGAAATAGACATTGGATGTCCACAGGTTTTAATTACATCCTGAAAGCCAATGTAGGTAGGTCCATGAATTAACAGAGGCTCGCCTTCTTCCATGAAAGAATTCAAGAAGGTTGCCAAAGCGCCCATAACACCGTTTTCATAGCCAATAGCGTCTTTGGAAACATCCACACCGTATCTTACTTTCTGCCAGTTGATAATGGCATCATAATATTCCTTACGAGGTGAAAAATAGCCGAAGGAATGATGGTTCAATCTTCCCTGAATCGACTCTACTACAGAAGGTGCTGTAATAAAGTTCATGTCAGCAAACGACATAGGAATCAGAGAATATCCATTCTTCGGTCCTTCCGGGAAGAAACCTCTTTCGCAGCACGGATAATCCAATGCCACTGCATCATGTCCTAATCTGTCTAATACTGTTTCAAAATCAAATTTGCCCATATTGCCGCTCCTTTGCTGCTTTACTTTTACATAATTATTCATGTTATATTTTACTAAATTTACCTTATAAGGGCAATAACAAAAAAAGATGCGCCCATAGGACGCATCTTTATAATATTTAATCGAACGAAAATTAGATAATCTTTTTAGCCAGGAACCACATAACTGCACCAACTAACATACCGCCGGCGATGATGAAAGTTGTTACCAGATATCCTGCATACTGAATTAATACGCCCATGAGAAGGCCCATAACGATGGAACCAATCTGAGTAATCGTATTACGTACAGAGTTTACGATAGGAATATCGGATGGAACCTCTGCCAGTTCTGCGGAAGTAGCGTTTGTAAATCCAGCAATGGAACGAGGAAGAGTTCCCCATAAGCAAACGTAAATCCAAATCATGTTTCCAGGAACAACGCCTAATGCAACGAAAGCTACTGCTGCTGCGATAAAGGAAATGATGGCAATCTTTCTTCTTGTTTTGAACTTATCAGAAAGAATACCGAAGATGATCATGGAAACAAGACCGATAATAGTTGTTAAGCTGTAGTAGTCAGCTGCCTGCATCTGTGTTAAGCCCTTCGTTGTTAAGAACTTGATGATGTAAGCTGTGAATGTCATAGAACCAGCGTTGTAGAAAATAAGAGCGATGGCAACGAACCAAGCGTCTTTGTTCTTGTATACTTTTCTGGTCTGCTCTTTGGTAGCTTTCTTAGCACTAGCAACGCCGTGGATTCTTACGCTGAATGGAACTAATGCGATCCAGATAAGGATTGCTACACCGTAGATACCGCAAACGATAAGGAATAAATTCTGGAAAGAAATACCAGAATTAACCATTAAAGTAGTACCACCCTTTGTCATAATAACCTGTGGAACTACAGTTGCCATAACCATCAGGCAGCTCCAGAAACTCATGTGCTTTCTGTCTACCAGGTTCAGGATTAATGCACCGGTTACCAGACCTGCAAAACCTGCGCCTGCACCTTCTAACATTCTTCCTAAAACGAAAACGGTAAAGTTAGTGGACATTGCCTGTATAAAAATACCAGCAATGGCTACTAAGTAACCGATAATAACACTAAAGTTACAACGTAATTTTCTTACCAGGAATCCCATAAGTCGGATCGTAGCCATGTC